>JARRNW010000047.1:0-12448 GCA_037384565.1 Candidatus Thiodiazotropha sp. | reverse complement strand
CGGTTTCATCGAGGCCGCGAAACAACACCGGGACTCCCAGGCATGAAACTCTGCTCATTCGAAGCCGGGTTGGATCAACCCCTGTTCCTGATCGCCGGCCCCTGTGTGATCGAGAGTGAACAACTCGCTCTCGATACCGCTGCTGAGTTGAAAGCGCTGTGCGAGGGGTTGGGTATACCCTTTATCTATAAATCCTCTTTCGACAAGGCCAACCGTTCCTCGGTGGAGAGTTATCGGGGGCCTGGCCTGGAGCAGGGGCTGCGGATTCTCGAGAAGGTCCGTTCCGAGATCGGCGTGCCGGTGTTGACCGATGTGCATGAGGATACCCCGCTGGACGAAGTGGCGGCCTGCGCGGATGTGTTGCAGACTCCGGCATTCCTCTGTCGTCAGACCAATTTTATTCAACGGGTGGCCCGTCAGGGTTTGCCGGTGAACATCAAGAAGGGGCAGTTTCTGGCCCCCTGGGACATGAGCCATGTGGTGGAGAAGGCCCGGGTGACGGGTAACGCACAGATCATGGTTTGCGAACGTGGTGTATCATTCGGCTATAACAATCTGGTTTCGGATATGCGCTCCCTGTCCGTCATGCGACAGACCGATTGTCCGGTGGTCTTCGATGCGACACATTCGGTGCAACTGCCCGGGGGGCAGGGCAAGCGTTCCGGTGGGCAGCGGGAATTTGTTCCTGTGTTGGCCCGGGCCGCGGTGGCTGCCGGAGTATCGGGGTTGTTCATGGAGACCCATCCGAACCCGGATCAGGCCCTGAGTGACGGCCCCAATGCCTGGCCGTTGTCACGCATGGGAGCATTGCTGGAGACTCTGGTAGAGATCGATAGACTGGTCAAAAGCAAAGGTCTGATCGAGATGCAGGTGTAAGATTCGGCACAACGACCGCTGATCGGTTTTACCCCCTGTGGTGGTGGAGAACCTGCTACATTATCTTAAAAACTATAAATCTTACGGAGCTACTATGTCCGAAATCGTTGATATTCGTGCACGGGAAATTCTCGATTCACGAGGAAATCCAACCATTGAAGCCGATGTGATCACCGCGAAAGGCGCGATTGGCCGGGCGCTGGTGCCCTCTGGCGCGTCCACCGGATCCCGGGAAGCCCTGGAACTGCGGGACGGCGACAAGGCCCGCTATCTTGGAAAAGGCGTGTTGAAAGCGGTCTCCCATGTCAACGGTCCCATTCGGGACGCCCTGAAGGGCATGGAGGTTACGGATCAGAAGGCGATCGATCAATGCATGATCGACCTGGATGGCACCGAAAACAAGGCCAAGCTGGGCGCCAACGCCATCCTGGGTGTCTCCCTGGCGGCGGCACACGCCACGGCTCAGGAACAGGCTCTGCCCCTGTATCGTTCACTCTCGGCTGGGCCCTATCGTTTACCGGTGCCGATGATGAACATCATCAACGGCGGGGTGCATGCGGATAACAGTGTCGATCTTCAGGAGTTCATGATCCTCCCCGTGGGTGCCGGCTCGATCCGCGAGGCGGTGCGTTATGGGGCCGAGGTCTTCCATGCCCTGCAGAGCGTTCTGAAGGGACGCGGTATGGCCACCGCGGTGGGTGATGAAGGCGGGTTCGCGCCGAATCTGCCCTCTAATGAGGCAGCGATCGAGGTAATTCTCGAAGCGATCGGCAAAGCGGGCTTTAGCGCGGGTAAAGACATCTATCTGGGGCTGGACGCCGCCAGTTCCGAATTCTACAAGGACGGGGTCTACGACCTGGTTTCCGAGGGGCGTAAGTTCAGTGCCGAGGCGTTTGCCGACTATCTCGCGGGCTGGGTGGATCAGTACCCGATCATCAGCATCGAGGACGCCATGGACGAGAGTGACTGGGAGGGCTGGAAACTGCTGACCGAGAAACTCGGTAAGCGGGTTCAGCTGGTTGGTGACGACCTGTTCGTGACCGACACCAAGATCCTGAAACGGGGTATCGATGAGCATGTGGCGAACTCGATTCTCATCAAGGTGAACCAGATCGGCACCCTTACGGAGACCCTCGACGCCATCGAAATGGCCAGGAATGCGGGTTACACCTCGGTGATCTCACACCGCTCCGGAGAGACCGAAGATACGACCATCGCCGACCTGGTGGTCGCAACGGCCACCGGGCAGATCAAGACGGGTTCGTTGTCCCGTTCCGACCGGGTGGCCAAGTACAACCAATTGATGCGCATCGAGGATCAATTGGGTGACGAGGCGGTCTTCGCGGGTAAGGATGCCTTCCCTGTTTCGATCGCCTGATCTGCGACATTCATCCTGACAGGGAAAAGGGTTGGGAGCTATGCGTATAGTGATTGCTCTGCTCCTGTTGTTGCTGGTGTTTTTGCAATATCGCCTGTGGGTGGGTGATGGCAGCCTGGCCGAGGTCAACAATCTACAGGTGGAGATCGAGGCACTGCAGCAGGAGCTGGTCGGACTGCGTAAACGCAACCGCGCATTGCAGGCGGAAGTTGAGGATTTGCGCAGTGGTAAGGCAGCCATCGAAGAGCGTGCCCGCAGTGAACTGGGGATGATCAAAGAGGGCGAGACTTTCTATCAGGTTGTTACCCCTGATGAGGACAAACCATGATCGCGGTTGCCGAAAGTCGCTACTGGGCGGTGGTCCCGGCCGCCGGTGTTGGCCGGCGCATGGGAGGCGATATACCGAAACAGTATCGCGTCCTGGCCGACCGGCGTGTCATCGATCATAGCCTGGCACGTCTGTTGCGCCACCCCCTGATCAATACCGTCTATGTCGCCCTGTCCGCGGAAGACCCCCTTTGGAATACCTGTGAACATGCCCGGGATCCCCGGGTCGTGCGGGTGGTCGGTGGCGAAGAGCGGTGTCATTCTGTCCTCAACGCATTGCGAGCCTTGACCGAGCGGGGGGCACCTGATGACTGGGTACTGGTCCACGATGCGGCACGTCCCTGTCTTGCAGAACAGGATCTCGATCGATTGATTGAGCGTCTCGCGCATCACCCGGTGGGTGGATTGTTGGGAATACCCGTGACCGATACCATCAAAGAGGTCGATACCCTTGGTCAGGTGAGCGCTACCCGACCCCGGGATCGGTTGTGGCGCGCCTTTACACCGCAGATGTTTCGCCTGGGCCTGTTAATCGAGGCTTTGGAACGGGTGATGGCCTCGGGGGGGCAGGTGACTGACGAGGCCAGTGCGCTAGAGGCGATGGGCTATCAGCCGCTGATGGTGGAAGGCCTGGCCGGTAATATCAAAATCACCCGGCCGGAAGACCTGGCGCTGGCGGAGTTTTATCTTTAACCTGAATCCCTGGGTTTAGATTTAACTGATCTTCAGCAATTCCCGCATTTCCCGAATCTGATCCTTGGCATTGTCCAGGATTTGGATCGAGTGGCGGGGTGTGAGCTTCCCAAGTGCGAGTTTGTGAAATGCGGGCACCAGGTCGAGTCGTGGCAACCGGCTCATCATCGGGGTACCGATGAAGGCGTGCAGTTGTGCGACCACCACCAGGTCTACGTAGTCGGGATCCTCACCGATGTCCTCCATCCAGTCCTCCGCATGCAGGGCGGCCTGGACAAAATAACCGGGAAACTCCCACTTCTTCAGAACCATGGCGCCCACCTCGGCCTTGAGATTTTTCACCATCCGGTCGAGCAGATCCGGGTTATTCGCCAGTTCCGGTTTACTGCGTGCGTTGCCAAGAATCGCCAGGGCACCGATATCATGCAGCAACCCGCACAACAGGGCCTGATCCGGTGCCAGACCCGGGGTGACGTTGGCCAGTTCATGGCAAATGGGCGCGACATAACTGACATGCTTCCAGAGTTTTAGCATGCGCTGTTTCAAGACCTGAGACCGGCTGTGGAAAAGCTTACTCAGGGCGAAGCTGATCACCAGATTATGGGTCACCGATCGACCCAATCGGGTGACTGCGTCCGGCAGGTTATCGATCTGTGTTTTTCCCCGATAGGCTGCACTGTTGACCACATTGATGATCTTCGCGGCCACGGTGGGATCCGCTTGCAACACCCGGGCGATGTCCTCGCTGTCGGTATTGCTGTCCTGGATCACTTTGGCGATGCGGATGGTGATGTCCGGCATACTGGGCAGTTCCAGGGTATTGGTCTTGATCGCTTCCTGAAACTCCCAGAACAGTTCATCTTCCGGTCCATCGGGGTGGTCCGGTTTGACCGTTCTGTTCGAGCGGTTTTGGGTTGCCGATGGGAGGCTGCGTATCGCACTATGCAGTTCCCGTGGGATGCACAACACCGCCACGGCTGTGGAGCAGCTCACATCCGCATGATGGGGATTGGCTTCGTTCAGTGGTAGACGGTTGAGGCGGCTGCCCGCCTCATAAGAGACCTGTTTGCCTTCGGGGGTGGTTACGTTGATATGCCCATCCAGGAGATAGAGAACCTGGTCACTGGTTTCTCCCTGGGCAACAATCCGGGTGCCGGCATTGTGGTGTTCGACGTGGGTCTCGGTCATGACGAACTCGAGCACCCGCCTGGGCAGGTTTCTTAACAGCTCAATTTCTTTGATGCGTTTATTCGTAACGGCACTGACTTGTTGAATCATTCTGAACTTTCCACTGGCGACCTGATGTCTTTGCAGCGCGTTGAGTCCGTCCTGATACAATACGGATGCCTGCATCAGGAATTAGCGACCTGGCAGGATGACTCTTTAACAGGAACCTGAATATCGGACTTCAACCCTCGTGAGGAAAACCATGCGTATTGGACAAGGTTATGACGCCCATCGATTTGCACCGGGTACCCGTCTGGTACTGGGGGGCGTTGAAATTCCCCATGACCAGGGATTGCAAGCCCATTCTGATGGCGATGTGCTGATACATGCCTTGTGCGATGCCCTGCTGGGTGCCGCCGGGCAGGGGGATATCGGCCGGCATTTTCCGGATACGGATCCACAGTATGCCGGCATCGACAGTCGAGTGCTGCTACGGCAGGTGGTCGAACACCTGGACGAAAAGCGCCTGCGGGTCGTGAATGCGGACCTGACGGTAGTCGCGCAGCGTCCCCGGCTGGCATCGCACATACCGGGTATGCAGCAACGGCTTGCCGACGATCTGGGCGTCCCGGCCGATCGGGTGAATGTGAAGGCGACGACCACGGAAAAAATGGGCTTTACCGGGCGGGGAGAGGGTATCGCAGCGATGGCGGTTGTCCTGTTACAGGAGGGCGATGATGAGTGATCAGGCCTGGCAGACCCTGGATACGATGCCTCGAGCATCGGGCTCACCCCTGGGGGCTGGTGTGATCCGCACGGTTGCGGAGGATTTTCAGGTCGACGAAGCCCTCGGTTTCGATCCGGACGGCGATGGGGAGCATGTTCTGCTGCAGATTCGCAAACGGGGCACCAATACCCAGTGGCTGGCCGGGGAGCTGGCCCGCTGGGCAGGCATACCCCCCGGAGATGTGAGTTATGCGGGTTTGAAGGATCGTCATGCGTTGACCACACAGTGGTTTTCCCTGCGTATGGCGGGTCAGCCGGAACCCGACTGGCGAGGTTTTGAAAACCATGAGATCCGTGTCCTTGGCATGCACCGGCATCGCCGTAAACTGCGCCGGGGCGCACTTCAGGGTAATTACTTCCAGATACGTATCCGGGCTCTGAACGCTGATCCTGAGGCGCTGGATCAGCGGTTGCGACAGTTGCGGGGTTCCGGCATGCCCAATTACTTTGGCGAGCAACGCTTTGGTCATGGCTATCAGAATCTGCAGCGTGCCCCAGAGATCTTCTCCCGAAACCGGCGCCGGATGTCACGCCATCTGAGAGGTTTGATCATCTCGGCTGTCCGCTCTCAACTGTTCAACCAGGTTCTGGCCCGGCGTATCGAGGGGGAGATCTGGGATAGGCCCCTTGCGGGGGATTACTTCATGCTGGAGGGAAGCCGCGCCGGGTTTCCCCATGATCGCGAGGAGACAAGCCGTCTGGCACAGCGATGTGAACAGCAGGATATTCATCCCAGTGGACCGATGTGGGGGCGTGGACGATCGTTGGTGAATGATCAAACCGGGGCTCTGGAGCAGGCCGTGCTGGAGCCTTTCGATGCCTGGCGAAACGGTCTGGAGCATGTCGGGCTGGAGCAGGAACGCCGCCCATTGCGGGTACGTCTGCCAGATCTGGATTGGATGTTTGAGCCCAGCGGTGATCTGGTACTCAAATTTTTTCTCCCGGCAGGCTGTTACGCCACGGTGTTGTTGCGGGAACTGATTCAGGTTCAATACCCTGAAGAATAGGGGTGGAAAAGGACCTGCCCCGGGATAGAATGAACTCCAGGCCCTCGATACTCCTTGGGAGGAGGGTGTGACACCATCCCCCGATAAGATCACAGGCGAGGTCAATCGATGAACGGTACTACGCTAAGGGATCTCTGCTGTGCGGTACAGCACAACTGCCACATATCGGATGCCCGCCACGGTAGCGATTACGGACTCTGTACCTACCTGCTGAAGATGCGCGAGTACTACCGCTGGGAAAACGGTCTGGATTATACCGCTCCCCTGTCCAAGGAGTCCGTGGGGGACTGGTTGAGCGCCCGGGAAGCACTTTGGGAAACCCTGAGCGAAGACAGTTTTTCCCAACTCCCCCTTAACGATCGTCTGTACGACCCTTTCGACAGTGTGTCCATCAACCAGGCACTCGAACCTTTGGGTCTGGTATACAGCGCTGGCTACGGAGCCAGGAACAAACCCCTGTTTTTTCTCGGTCACCTGGAACGTCGGGAACAGCCCGAAGGGCTCTCCATCTGGGTGTCTGGGCGTGAACTGGCCCGAGATCTGAGTTCACCCGCTGCCATGTGTCAGGGGGGACAGATCTACATCCGGCGCGAGTCTTTCCGTCGTTTGCTGTGGGAGAAACTGGAAAACTGGCGCTGGCATCGTCCTGATAATGCCCTGGGCCGGGCTTTTGGACACTACGACTTCGAGGGGAATCTGGAATCTGCCCTGGACCAGATGGTGGATAAGGAACTCGATGCCGTCATGCTGCATGAACGGGGTGAACATCTTGCCGGCGAGGTGCTCGGATCCACCTGGAATGAGATGCTCCTCGAACTGGGTCACTCACCGGCAGAACTGATGGCCCGGGCGGTTCGAGATCACTGGGCCGACTGTCTGGTTACCCTGCCAAGTCTGCTTGAGTCACGGGATGCGGCGTCCCTGCATTTTTATATCGGGGGTCTGACCGGTATGCGAAAAGAGATCTTCCCGGACCTTCTCGCCGCGTATGAAAACTGGCATGGCAAGGATGACTGGAAAGTGCTGTCCCAGTGTATTTCACGGGGTGTACGGCATTGGTCGAAGGTTGCCCGCCAGATGCTCGATGTGTATCGGACCGAGCCGGAGCAGGCCCAGGCCCGTATCAAGACGATGGTCGAAGCGAATCAGCTCTGAGCCGTTATCTCTAACGCCCGTTCAATAGTTGAACCGGGTCTCCTCGGGCTCGCCGTTGTTATCGATTACAACCTGTTTGACCCCGGGTAGGCGGTCAACGATATATCCCCCCGTCATGATCGCCATGGCCTCATTATTTGTCTCGAGCGCGGTCAGCAGTTTCCCCGCGACCAGTTGACAGCGTTGTGTGGTATCGAGTTTACGTACCCACTTGGGCCCCATCTGCCAACCCTTGTCCATGTCCTCGTCCATCTTGTCGAACGAAGCCTTCATGGCTTGCGTATAGTCATCTGGGATTTCCAGATTCATCGACCAGTCATCAATGATCAGATTCAATTGCATGATAAGGTTTTTACGTGTTAATGATGAAGATCCCTAATAATCAATTTCCCGGAAGGTAAAATCAAGCATATGGATGGTCAGGAATTGTTGGCCGTGGTTGAGTTGGGCGGGTATCCCAACTTCATACCACTGTATCAAAGTTTTCACTACCGGGTGGAAATGGTCAATTCCGTACGCAAGGCCCAATCCTGGCTGAAACAGCATCGTCCTGGCGTGGTGGTGGCGGAGTTCTACTCCGACCCCCAGTTTCGGGATCGCATGAGCAATCTTGAATCCCTGTTGGCGACACTCCAACGGTATGGGGTCGGGGCCAGAATTATCGTACTCATCGAAAGCCGCTATCTGTCGCGTCTTGAACAGGTGAAATCCCGTTACCCGATCGATGAAGTGCTGACCTTTCCGGTTGATCAACAGGCCATGGAGTCCGCACTGCGGCGGATCGCCTCATGAAAACCACAACACTATGAGACTTATTAATCATGCTGATAGAGATAGACGGATTACTCGATTCGGTTCAATTGCAGAAAATTACACAGATCATTTCCCAGGCGGAATTTGTCGATGGACGGCTCACCGCTGGGATGGCGGCAAAAAAGGTCAAGAACAACCTGGAGCTCAAAGGCACGGCCCAGCAGATGGAGCTGTTGATTCGCATCCTGACCAGCGCCATGGCCAATAACCCGGTGTTCCGCTCTGCGGTTCTACCCTACCGTATGGCGGATCCGATCGTTGCCCGGTACCAACCGGGAATGACCTACGGTGATCATGTGGATGATCCGCTCATGGGGTTGAGTGGACAGCGTTTTCGTTCGGATGTCTCCATGACGATCTTTCTGCATGAGCCGGACAGTTATGAAGGCGGAGAACTGGTGGTGCGAACCACATTCGGTGAAAAAAGGGTCAAGCTCAAAGCGGGTAGTGCGGTGGTCTATCCCTCTTCAAGTCTGCACCATGTCGCGGAGGTTACCCAGGGTGAGCGTCTGGTGGCATTGGCCTGGATTCAGAGTTATGTCCGCGATCCCAGTCGCAGGGAACTGTTGTTCGAACTGGATCAGGCCCGGGAGCACCTGTTGACCAACCATGCCGATGAGCCTACAACGGGGCTGGTGGACAAGTCTTATGCGAATCTGCTGCGGATGTGGGGGGATGTGTAAAGGGTTGTTGGATAAGAGGGGGACCGGCTAGTGTAGTGTCCTGCACTGGGTTTTCCGCGAACCCGGAACGCCCCTGATTCCGGGGCGTCGGGTCGCTGGTGTCCCTCAGGGAGGCGATCAGTAACCGCCTTTACGCTTGGTTTCCGGCAGGCCGGCTACCTTGCTGGCCTGTTTTGCCGGGCCTTTCGGGAAGTGCACATACAGAGACTTGGCGTCTACTTTGCCCTCATCAGCCCACAGGTTCTTGAAGTGTTTGACCATGTGACGCTCGTTGGGCTGATTGCCACCATTGTTGAAATATTCATCACGCAGATAATTGATGATGTCCCAGGACTTTTCCGAGAGGCTGACGCCCTCTTGATCCGCAATGGCTTTCGCGACATCTTCGCTCCAGTCCGCCTGATCCACCAGATAGCCATTGGCATCTGCCTCAATGGTTTTACCATTTACTTCGTAAGACATTGATCTCTCCTAACAAAAAACACGGGGCAAGAGGCCCCATATTGATTAAATATCATTGTTTTCAAGGATTATTATCGCGCCATAGACACACAACAAGCCGCTACAGCCAGTGACCGATGGCCGCTGATCCAATCGACTATGTTAAACAGTCTTGTGTGGAATAAACAAGCCGAAACCACGGTTTCGCATAGGTCCCAACCCCTCTTCCTGGAGGGTGATGGCATCGTCCAGAGGCAGACCGGCGACCATCAGGCTCTGCGTCGAGATGGTTCCCTCGGGGGTTTTGAACTCCGTGCCTTTGCCGCACAGAACCTTCTTGAAATCCAGTTTCAGCGCATTCAGCATCTCCACAGAAGCCTGAAGAAAGCCTTCCTCGGTTTGCGCATCCTCGACCACCAGGTGGCGGCAATACAGGGTGTTGGTGATACCCAGCGGACGGGTATGTCCCTCACCGATCTCCAGTGTGTGTCCGTCGAGCTCGAATCTCTGGCCAACCAGAAGGGATCTGGCATCCTCGACTCTTTCCCTGGGTAGCCGCAGGATCAGTGGCGTGCGGCGGGACAGATAGAGCGGTTCGTTACCGTTCGTGGGGCGCTCCCAGCCGTTTTTCGAATCCGCGCCATGAATCAGATGCAAACCGGCCCGGGGTTCTTCCGTAAACCAGGGCAGGGCTTGGTGTATCGCCTCAGATAGGCTCCAGGCGTGGTCGATGGGCAGGCTGGAACAGCGAATCTTGAAGATAACATCCAGTACTTCCTGGGGGACCACGAAACGCTCTTCATCGATCTCTTCTTTCCAATACATGACTTCGACCTCTACGCCTCGGGGATCCTGCTACGCAGCAGATCCCGGTCAAACCACCAGTCGTCTTCGACGATCACTTCCAGAACCTTGGCCAGCCGCGGGAGAAACTCACTGGGGTCATTCAACGCCATGCGCTCCACCCAGAAATCAAAAATCTCCTGCTCCTCGACCTGGCTGTGACGGCGAGCAACCTGGCCCAGAAGTTGATTGGTAAAAAAGCGCAGATCCTCACGGGCTTGCCCCTCGGCGCGCAGGTCGACCAGATAACAGGCGGTGGCGGCAGCTACCGCAGCACCGTCTGAATTGTCCGGAGTTTCATCGATGAGGTGCTGCAGCATGGCGACACTGAGTTCTGGGTCGATCGGAAAGGTCACCCCGAGCCAGATACCTTGCGCCAGGGCTTTGATCGCATCCTCCCGTTCCGCCTGATAGATGATGTCACAGGCTTCCACGGCAATGTTCCAGAGCTCATGCTCGAGGGCGGTGGTTAGGCTCTGTTTGGCGTTTTGCCAGGCTTCATCGGGCCGGTCCAGGTCCAACAGGATGTAACCATTGGCCATTTCGAGTTGCAGGCGTTCGCTTTGGGGCGCGTCCGCAGACAGGTTGTCCCATCGCTCCCGGTTCTCCTGGAGTTTCAATTCCAGCAGTTTGCTGGATTTGACGGCGTCCTCGGAACACTCGTTATCGCCTAAAAAGGTCTCTGCTTCCAGGTACTTCACAGGGTTTCTCGCATATATATAGTGACAACCCCGCCTAGGTGAAGGCCGCTTCGAGGCGGTCTTCCCAGTTTTCGGGGGTGTCAGTGAAAGGGGGTTTGACATCGATGCGAAAAAAGATCTCGGTCTTAGAGTGCTCTTTCACCACCGTCAGGAGTTGTTCGAAATTATCGACCTCCGGGTGTTGCATCATGATTTCGCTCAGGTACAGCATGTTTCTGCTCGTTAATTACTTAGTAAAATACTCAGGTATTGCTATTGAACATCAAGCCCCGCAGAGGATCAAGTCCTTAAGTGTGTCCCATCGAAGGTTCTGTACCATTCAAGAGCTAGAACAACGCGCGACTCGCAGGGAATAAATGGTACAGAATCTGTGACGAGGCACACTAGCGTACTTTATATCGCGAATTCATCCCATTAAGAAAAAGTGGATTATGTTTAATTGAGCCTACTCCTAAGAGATAGCTTTTAACTTGTTCAGTTATGGGAGATTAGTCCTCTGATTTCATTTTTATTGGGGCAAAGATTGCAAAAATATCTATCCCAAAAGGGATAGGAAGGAGTATCTCTAACCCCCCCATCGGAAGGATATGGGTCTGCATTAGGAATCCCTAAACTTGCTGCCCAGTAGATCAGGCCCTGCCTGTGACGGTTTCGATAGCGGGTCGGCGGGCCATATTCTGCGTGCTGGTGTTCAGCCAAGAAGAATCAGGATATGCCAAACGCTGAAGACCGAGATAAACGACCATTGGGAGATACAGTGATGGCAAAACAGATGCATGATACCCCGATGCTTGATCAGCTGGAGAGCGGCCCATGGCCCTCGTTCGTCACCGGCCTCAAGCGTCTCGCCCAAGACAACGACATGATGGTTGACCTGCTGGGTCAGCTTGAGACCTCCTACGAGACCCGCAAAGGCTACTGGAAAGGTGGTACCGTGGGCGTCATCGGTTACGGCGGTGGTATCATCCCCCGTTTCACCGAACTGAAAAAAGACGGTCAGGCACTGTTTCCTGCCGCCGCTGAATTCCATACCCTGCGTATCATGCCGCCTCCTGGCATGCACTACGACACCAACACCATCCGCAAATTCTGTGACATCTGGGAAAAATACGGTTCCGGCCTGATTGCTTTCCATGGCCAGTCCGGCGACATCATGTTCCAGGGTTGCACCACCGACAACGTCCAGCCAGCCTTCGACGAACTCAACGAGATGGGTTTTGACCTTGGTGGCGCAGGCCCCGCTGTGCGTACCGGCATGTCCTGTGTGGGCGCTGCGCGCTGCGAAAACTCCTGCTTCGACGAAGGTCGTACCATGCGCATGCTGGTCAACAACGCCCTCGACGACATGCACCGTCCGGCGCTGCCTTACAAGTTCAAGTATAAAGTCTCCGGCTGTCCGAACGATTGCATGAACTCCGTACAGCGCGCTGATCTGGCGACCATCGGCACCTGGCGCGACGATATGAAAGTCGATCAGGAAGAGGTCAAGAAATTCGTCGAAGCCCGCGGCCGTAAATATGTGATTGACAATGTCATCACCCGTTGCCCGACCCAGGCCCTGTCCCTCAACGACGATGA
>JARRNW010000046.1:0-12494 GCA_037384565.1 Candidatus Thiodiazotropha sp. | reverse complement strand
GAAGGCTGGGACGATCCCCGCATGCCGACCCTGGCGGGCATGCGCCGGCGCGGCTATCCCGCCTCGGCGATCCGTGAATTCTGTCACCGCATCGGGGTCACCAAGTCCGACGGTCTGGTGGAGATCGGCATGTTGGAGAATTGCATCCGGGAGGAGTTGGACACCCATGCACCCCGCCGCATGGCGGTGCTGCATCCCCTCAAGGTGGTGATTACCAACTACCCGGAGGAGGGAGAGGAGTGGCTGGATGCGGCCAATCATCCCAAGAATGAGACCATGGGTCAGCGCAAGATCCCGTTCTGCCGCGAGATCTATATCGACCAGGAAGATTTCCGCGAAGAGGCGAACAAGAAGTTCAAGCGCCTGGTCAGCGGTGGCGAGGTGCGCCTGCGTAACGCCTACGTGATCCGCTGCGACGAGGTGATTCGCAATAATCAGGGGGATATTGTCGAGCTGCACTGCAGTTACGATGCGGAAACCCTGGGCAAGAATCCCGAGGGCCGCAAGGTGCGCGGGGTGATCCACTGGGTCTCCGCGCGGCATGGCGTCAAGGGCGAGGTGCGTCTCTATGATCGGCTGTTCCGTCAGGCCAATGCGGATAAGGTCGAGGAGGGCGGTCGCTTCACCGATAACCTGAATCCGGACTCCCTGCGCACCCTCACAGAGTGCTACCTGGAGCCCACTTTGGCCGAAAACGGGGTCAGTGAACCCTATCAGTTCGAGCGTGAGGGCTACTTTATTCTCGATCCGGTGGAGGCCGGGCGCGAGCCCCTGGTTTTCAATCGCATCATCACCCTGAGGGACTCCTGGGCGAAGATCGCGCAGTCCGGCGGGTAGTCCCGGTCTACACCTTTCGGTAACTTTTTTTAAAAAACAGTGGACAAGCCGGGGAGAGTTCCCTAATATACGCGGCTTTCCGGGGCCATAGCTCAGCTGGGAGAGCGCAACACTGGCAGTGTTGAGGTCGGCGGTTCGATCCCGCCTGGCTCCACCAGATTCAAGATGAAACCGGCCTGGATTTTTTTAATCCGGGCCTCTTTATTTTCGGGGTCTGATATCGTGATTTACGACGCATGATTCGACCCAAACGCCTGAACAAGGTAGCCGTATGCTCTGGATCGACATTCTGATCATTGCCATCATCGCGCTATCCGCTACCATCAGCCTGATACGGGGTTTCGTCCAGGAAGCGCTCTCGCTGGTTACCTGGATTGCCGCCTTCGCCCTGGCCTGGCTGTTTTTTCGCCCTCTGTCCGAATCGCTCGCTCCCTGGATCGATGTGCCCTCGATGCGTCTTGGGGTCGCCTACATCGCGATCCTGATTCTGGTGCTGATCCTGGGGGCCATTGTCAATCGTTTCATGAAGATGTTGGTCGAAACCACGGGTTTGACCGGTACGGACCGCCTCATCGGAATCTTTTTTGGTATAGCACGGGGTTCGGTGATCGTGGCGATTCTGGTTCTGCTGGCGGGTCTGACACCTTTTCCCAACGATGCCTGGTGGCATGAGTCACGCCTCATACCCTATTTTCTGGATATGGCGCTGTGGTTGAAAAGCTACTTGCCTCAGGATATTGCTGCAAATTTTCAATACTGAACGACGGGGATATGCGGGGATGCCAGCGCAACAACGGCGCCAGTCCAGTCAATTGACACCCGATCGTCAACAGGAGAACGGAACATGTGCGGAATTGTGGGCATAGTCGGCAAGTCGCCGGTCAATCAGTCCCTCTATGACGCGTTGTTGGTGTTGCAACATCGGGGTCAGGACGCAGCGGGTATCGTGACCTGTGAGCACGGTAGACTGCATCTGCGTAAGGCGAATGGTTTGGCTCGGGACGTGTTCCACACCCGCCACATGGTTCGGCTCAAGGGCAACATGGGTATCGGCCATGCCCGCTATCCCACCGCCGGCTGCTCCTCATCAGCGGAGGCTCAACCCTTCTACGTCAACTCTCCCTATGGCATCACCCTGGCGCACAATGGCAACCTGACCAATGCGAAGGAGCTGACCCGGGATCTGTTCGTGCAGGATCTGCGCCACGTCAACACCTCTTCGGACTCGGAGATTCTGCTCAATGTGTTCGCTCACGAGCTGCAGATGCAGAATAAATTGCGCATCGCCCCGGAAGATATCTTCAAGGCGATCGCCGGTGTACACAAACGTTGCCGGGGTGGATATGCCGCGGTGGCGATGATTCCCAATGTGGGTGTCCTCGGTTTTCGTGATCCCCATGCCATCCGTCCCATCGTCTACGGCAAGCGCGAGACCGATCAGGGGGTAGAGTTCATGATCGCCTCGGAGAGCGTTGCCCTGAATACCTTGGGATTCGAACGAGTACGTGATCTGGAACCCGGTGAGGCGATCTTCATCAGCGAGGACGGCCAGTTTTATGCGCAGCAATGTGCCGCGCATACCGTCAAATCTCCGTGCATCTTCGAATTTGTCTATTTTGCCCGTCCCGATTCCATCATCGACAATGTGTTCGTCCACAAGGCGCGTTCGCGGATGGGTAAGAAATTGGCGAAAAAGATCCAGCGGGAATGGCCGGATCACGATGTGGACGTGGTCATCCCGATCCCCGACACCAGTCGTACCGCCGCACTCTCTTTGGCCAACGAACTGAATGTGCGCTACACCGAGGGATTCATCAAGAATCGTTACATCGGCCGGACCTTCATCATGCCCGGTCAGCAGGTGCGGAAAAAGTCGGTGCGCCAGAAGCTCAACGCCATCGACCTTGAGTTCAAAGGTAAGAACGTGCTGTTGGTGGATGACTCCGTGGTACGGGGTACGACCTCACAGCAGATCGTGCAGATGGCTCGGGACGCCGGCGCGAAAAAGGTCTATTTTGCCTCCGCCGCGCCTCCGGTGATCTTTCCCAACGTCTATGGCATCGACATGCCCGCCGCCAGCGAACTGGTGGCCCATGGCCGCACCGTTGACGAGGTGCGTGAGATCATCGGTGCCGACCGGATGATCTATCAGGATCTGCAGGACCTGATCGAGGCGGTGCAAAAGAAAGGTAAGACCGATATCGAGCGCTTCGATACCTCGGTGTTCAATGGGGAATATGTCACCGGCGACATTAATGAAACCTATCTCGAGCAACTCGAACTGTTGCGTAATGATGGGGCAAAATCGAAAAGTGAAGCCGTAGATAGGAGTATTCTCGATTTGCACAATGATGTCTGATAGAGAAGTCCCAATGAATTGGATGGGCTTGCGTTAAGCTGAAAAAAGCCGTCATCCCGGCGTATGCCGGGATCCAGAATGCCTGATGGTCCTATTTTCTTAATGTAAGTCCCGTAGCATGGATGGAGCGGAGCGTAATCCCGGGTCTCCCTCGGCATCTCCAGGATTACGCTTCACTCAACCCAGGCTAGGGCGTGCGCCACCGATCCGCCTTATTCATCCCCAAACCGGTAGTGTTTCTCCTTGCCCTGCTTGCGGATGGAGGATACCAGGGCGTCATCAACGGTGGCTTCCTGTGCCGTAGCGGCCTGTTTTTTCGCCTCCGCGATGAACCGGTCCCGTGCCTTGCCGAGTTCCGCGATCTCTTGCTTGATACGAATCCGTTCCGCTGCCTTATTTGAAACATAGGTCTCACGTTGCTGTGGGTTCATCCCGTTCATTTCCGCCGGTAATTCACTTTCATCCAGGTTCTGCAGGGCGCTCTTGTCATTCCGTGTCGCATCCACCAGGTCCCATTGGTCGTTGGAATAGAGACTGCCAGCCTTGGACTTGGCGCGTTTCGCCAGCAGGGCGGGGGAGATGCTGAGGGTATTGGCATCCTGTTTGAGTTGGCGTTGTTTGCCGGCCCGTCCCTGCTTGCCATAGGGGATGTAGGTTTCGTTGAGCGCCTGATTCAACTCAGCGATGCGCTGATCCTGAGGGGCGGGGACATGAGCGATCTTGAGATTGTGATCGATGCTCATGTAGTCACCTCCGGCGAGCAGTGCGCCGTCCTGCCATCCTGAGTCACGCCCTTCGTCGTAACTGCCGGCATGAATGGTGTTGACGACGATGCCAGCGGCCTTCGCCTGGGCTACGGCTTCACGATAGGGGACCGGACCCTGGGTGAATGGTTCGTTCCCGGCAATGAAAATCGCCCGGATGTCATTTTCCACATGGCTCCACTGCAACTGCCGGGTCGCCTGACTGATGACCTGACCGCAATATTCGTCGCCACCGCTGGTGGTGAGTGAAAACAGGGCCTCTGAGACTCGGTCGAGATCTCCGGTCAGTCCAATGACTTTACGGATGTGGCCGGACTTCGCGGCCAGTCCGGAGTTGCCGTATTCGAACACGGCCACTTCCAGGGAGACGGGATGGCCGTTCCTGCGGGCTTTCGAGAACTCGTCGACCACCCGCCAGAGCTGGTTGCGCGCCTGATCGATCAATCCGTCCATGCTGTTGCTGGTGTCGAGCAGGATGGCGAGTTGGATGTGAGGATGATAGTCGGGTTTGTGTGTTTCGGTGGTGAATATAGGTTGTGTCGAGGGGGCGTCAGCATTGACGATAGCCGGTGTTGATGCGAGGGCGCACAGGCTGAGTGCAACTGCTGCGATAGATGAGGGTTTGCTGCGGAATAATGCAAGGTTGGATTTCATGATCAGGCTCCCTGTGGTTGTTCTGTACCCTAATGGTAGGAAGCCGCACACCCTCAAATAAGACGTCGCTATGTAAAAAGTATCCCATCCGGTTTACATAAAATTTACTCAGCTCCAATGCTCGGCACACTGTGTGTCCCCGGTATTGGCAACGCCCTTCCCACACGCATGGGTGAGAAGGGTTTGCGGTAGGTTTAGTCGTGCGAGCCCACCCGGACGACCACTTTGGCCACGGGTCCCTGCCAGGTATGTATCCGGGCGTCGAGATCACTGTCACCCCCGAGTGGATCCCGGTCACCGATATTGCCCCGGTGGATATGTACGGTCTGGTTGTAATCCGGGCCGACACTCGCGATACCGCCACTGCCCGCATTCATGCCCGGGTCCGCGGGGATTCCAGGGGTGTTGGGTGCGCCGCCACCGGTGATGATCTCATCGTTCGCTTCGGTGCCGGCATCATAACCGTACAGATAGTAGGTGTAGGTGCCACGGTGTTTTGGAAGCTCGATGCTGTCTGCACCGACAAAGCCGTCGTTGGTAGGCAACAGCATGCCAACGATGGAGAGTCGCCGTTCTCCCCTCCGGGTGGTGTTGAACACGGCTTGCGCGGAAGCGCCAGGTGCCAGTAGCCCGGATGCGGGGTTTTCCACATAACTGTGACCGGTGATTTGCAGGTCACTGATCAGTCCGCTCAGGTCACCCCCCTCGGCCATCGCCTGAAGGTGTTCGGAGGCGGGTATACCCAGTTCGAAGAGATGGGTGTTCCGGTCGTGCATAGCCACCAGCAGGGGGGTGAAATAGATGGCATTGGTCAGGTTGGTGACTTCCACCTGGAGTTCCCGGTCTCCGGCAAATCCAAGTGGCGCATAAAGCAGGCTGGCACTGACCAGCAGGCTTGCGATGGGGTATTTCATTTCGATTCCTCCTTTGTTATGGGTGAAATCAGTATGGTTCCGGGATCTCCCGAACCCATCACGAATTGTTCACAATTACATCACACCCGGGGTGGAGAGCGGATCGGATGAGGTGGCCAAAGCCTGTTCATAGGGTGACAATTTCAGATGTTCTGTGTCTCCGGCTCTGTTAGAATTGGCGGTTCACTCAATTCAACCCCTATATGTAGTTTATGGCGCTCAACACCACAGAAGAAATCATTGCGGACCTGAAGCAGGGCAAGATGGTCGTCATCATGGACGACGAAGATCGGGAAAACGAGGGTGACCTGATCATGGCCGCGGAATCTGTCACTCCAGACGCCATCAACTTCATGGCCCGCTACGGCCGCGGCTTGATCTGCCTGACCCTGACCAAAGAGCGTTGCGGTCAGTTGCGGCTGCCCCTCATGGTCACCACGGATGATGAGCTTGCCGCAACCAACTTCACGGTCTCCATCGAGGCTGCAGAGGGGGTAACCACCGGCATTTCCGCCTCCGATCGGGCCACCACCGTATTGGCTGCGGTGGCTCCAGAGGCGAAACCTCAGGACCTGGTCCAGCCGGGTCATATCTTCCCGTTGATGGCGCAACCCGGCGGGGTTCTGGTGCGCGCGGGCCATACCGAGGCGGGGTGCGATCTGGCCCGACTGGCCGGGTTGTCACCGGCATCGGTGATCGTCGAGATCCTCAATGAGGACGGCACTATGGCCCGCCGCCCGGATCTTGAGGTCTTCGCCGAGAAACATGGTTTGAAGATCGGCACCATCGCCGATCTGATTCAGTACCGGGTGCAGAACGAGACCACCATCGAGCGGGTCAGCGAATGTCACTTTCCCAGCGAGTTTGGCGACTTTCGTATGGTTGCCTACCAGGATATGGTGGACAATGAACTGCACCTTGCGTTGGTCAGAGGGCATCCGTCACCGGATCGCCCCACCCTGGTACGGGTGCACATGCAGAACAGCCTGTGCGACCTGTTCGAGGCCAAGTCCGGGGAATGCGGCTGGCCCTTGCGTAGCGCCATGCAGAAGATCGGCGCCTCCGAAGAGGGTGTCATCGTGGTTCTGCGCAATCATGATACTGCCCGGGAGATCGTCCAGCGGATGATGGAGTGCCAGGCCCACGGCGGACCCCATCAGCGCTATGTCAAAAAGGATAACGGCAAGGAGCTGCGCACCTATGGCGTGGGCGCACAGATCCTCTCCGATCTGGGGGTACGCAAAATGCGGGTACTGAGCGCGCCGAAGAGTATTCATGCGCTCTCCGGGTTCGATATGGAGGTCACCGAATACATCGAGGCCGACCAATAGCGGCCAGCGCCGAACATGGTATATTTCTAAAGATAGTTTCCCAGGGTAAGCAAGATGACGATAAACACAATCGAAGGGGTCATGACAGTCGACGATGCGCGCTTCTGTCTGGTGGTGGCGCGATTCAACAGCTTCATTGTTGAAAGCCTTCTGGACGGGGCCATCGATACCCTGAAACGGCACGGTGCGAAAGAGGAAGACCTGACTCTGGTTCGGGTGCCCGGTGCCTTCGAGATGCCGGTTGCTCTGGAAAAACTGGCCGCCAGCGGCAAATATGACGCCATCGTCGCCCTGGGCGCGGTGATCCGTGGGGGTACCCCCCATTTCGACTATGTGGCAGGGGAGTGTGTGAAGGGGATGGCCCAGGTCAGTCTCAAGCACGGTGTGCCGATCGCCTTCGGGGTGCTGACCGTCGACACCATCGAGCAGGCCATCGAGCGCGCGGGCACCAAGGCTGGCAACAAGGGGGCCGAGGCCACCCTGTCTGCTATTGAAATGGTCAATCTTCTGCGACAGATCGGTTGATGAGCGAAAAACGCAGCCAGGCCCGGCGCTACGCGGTTCAGGCCATCTACCAGTGGCAGATGGCTGGCCAGGACGTCAATGAAATCGTCAACCAGTTCCTCGAAGAGCAGGAGCTTCAGGGTTTCGAAGTACCCTATTTCCAGGATTTGGTCAAAGGGGTGCCTACCCACCTGGGTGAACTGGATACCTTGCTTAAATCTTCCCTCGATCGGGCCATTGAGAGTGTCGATCCGGTTGAAAGGGCGGTACTGCGCATCGGGGTTTACGAACTACACTACAAACCCGAGGTGCCCTATCGGGTGGTGATCAACGAAGCGGTCGAAATGGCCAAGGTCTTCGGCGCCGAACAGGGCCACAAGTATGTCAACGGGGTGTTGGACAAGGTGGCGAAGCAGGTTCGCGCAGTTGAAATCGCCGCCAAGTCTAAAAAAGGCTGACGTTTCTGCGGCGCCGATGACTCTCCGGCATGAAAGCCCTGAATTCGCTCTGATCCGGCAATACTTTTCCCAACTGACCCCCTCCCGCGCCGACGTCCTGCTGGGCATCGGTGATGACGCGGCGCTCACCCGTCCACCTGCCGGGTGTGTACTGGCCACCAGCGTGGATACCCTGGTGGCCGGGGTGCACTTCTTCGAAACGGTCTCCCCCGAGGCGCTCGGCCACAAGGCCCTGGCGGTCAATCTCAGTGATCTGGCCGCCATGGGGGCTGATCCTGCCTGGGTGACCTTGGCCCTGACTCTGCCGGAAATCAATGACCGTTGGCTGCGGGGGTTTGCACAGGGTTTTTCACAACTTGCCCTGGCCCACGGGGTGCAACTGATCGGGGGTGACACCACCCGGGGGCCCCTCAGTATGACCATCCAGGTACAAGGATTTTTGCCCGATGGACGGGGCTTGTGCCGGGATGGCGCTCAGGTCGGAGACGATATCTATGTCACCGGGACCCTGGGGGATGCAGCGCTTGCCCTCCATTGTTTGAAGCAGGGGCTGACGGATGAACCCGGCATCGAGGCGCTGCTGTCTCGGCTGGAACGTCCCCAGCCGCGGGTGGCGGTGGGGCAGGCGGTTCGAGATATGGCGCACAGCGCCATAGACCTTTCTGATGGACTGGGAGCGGATCTCGGTCATATTCTTGAATCCAGTGGCGTGGGTGCCCGGGTGGAACTGTCCTGTCTGCCCTGTTCCGCGCCCGTGGCGGAGTTCATGCGGACACGGAACGATTGGTCCCTGGCGGTCGCCGGTGGCGATGATTATGAACTCTGTCTGACACTGCCTGAGAGCTGTCGTGCAGAAATGGCTGAGCTATCCTTAAGTCTCGGCCTTGGGATTACCCGCATCGGCCGGGTTGAAGACACCCCAGGGCTGCGCTGGTACGATGAGAATGGTAGGCCCTGGAAATCGGAGCGATCCGGCTTTGATCATTTTTCGCAACATGACGCCTGAGCAAACACGCATCAGACCCGATATGGGTAACCCGGTACACCTGCTCGCCTTTGGCTTCGGCAGTGGCCTTGCGCCCAAGGCGCCGGGTACCTTCGGCACCCTGGTCGGTGTTCCGATCTACTGGCTGTTACAGCCGCTGCCCCCGGTCTACTATGGCGTCTTGGTTGCGGTTTCCTTCCTCATCGGCATTAGCTTATGCGGCCGAACCTCTCGGGATCTGGGGGTGCATGACCATGGCGGTATTGTGTGGGACGAGATCGTCGGTTATCTGGTCACCATGCTGTGGGCTCCCAAAGGTTGGTTGTGGATGGTTATTGGATTTGTCCTGTTTCGGTTTTTCGATATCCTCAAACCCTGGCCGATCAGTTGGTTTGACCGGAAGGTGTCGGGTGGTTTCGGTGTGATGTTGGACGACCTGATTGCGGGTCTGTTCGCGGCGGTGATCCTGGTCATGATTCAACGGATGGGATGGTTCTGAATGATGGAACGAATTGCACAAATGGTTCTTTTGGGGCTCGGATTGGTGGCGGGAACCGCAGGGGCGGTGGAACACATCGTGGTAGAGGCTCTGTTCCCCGACAAGGCGATGGTCAGCATCGATGGGAAGCGCCGCCTGCTGAAGCTCGAACAACCTTCGCCCGAAGGTGTGTTGTTAATTTCCGCCGACAGTCATGAGGCGGTGATCGAGGTTGATGGGGAACGCCAGACCTATCCCCTTGATGGACATATCACCACCCAGTTCGCTCAGCCGGATAAACTCACTGCAAAGATCTGGCGGAATCAGTCTGGTGCCTACACGACCGTGGGCAGTATCAATGGCCGTACCGTGAATTTCATGGTGGATACTGGCGCTACCGCAGTGGCGATGCATGCCAACGAAGCCCGGCGTCTGGGAATCTCCTACCGCATCAAAGGCGATCCGATCTATGTCAATACCGCCAGTGGCACGGCGCGGGCCTATGATGTGGTGCTCGATCGTGTCAAGGTGGGTGACATCACACTCAATCGGGTACGCGGGTTCGTGATCGAAACCGACGGCCCACCCAGGGTGCTGCTCGGTATGAGCTTCCTCAACCGGGTCACGATGCAGGATCAAGGTGATCTGCTGATGTTGCAACAACGGTTCTAATTGGCGTGGCATGATTCCCCTGCTCGACAGTATTGCGTTTCTCTGGTTTCTGCTCTGCTGGGTGGGGTATACGCGCTTTGCCGATCGGCGCGCTCAGGATCAGCTGACCCTGATGAGCGCGATGAATCGCTACCGCCACCAGTGGATGCATGAAATGCTGCGACGTGACGTGCGTATCGTGGATACCAATATTGTCGCAATACTGTCGCGCAGCACCACTTTCCTTGCCTCAACGACCATTTTTATTCTCGCGGGTCTGCTGGCGGTGATGGGCACCATGGATACCGCCATGGCAGTGGTGGGTGCGTTGAGTTTCTCCGTGCAAAGCAGTCGGGAACTCTGGGAGCTGAAGCTGTTTGCCCTGGTTCTGGTCTTCGTTTACGCGTTCTTCAAGTTCACCTGGTCGATGCGCCATTTCAACTATCTCTCGATCATCATCGGCGCGGCTCCTGGACCTGATCGACTACCGGAATGGAGTGAGCGTTTTGCCGAGCGGGCGGCCCGGGTCAGTTCAAATGCCACCAATACCTTCAACCGAGGCCTGCGTGCCTACTATTTCGGGCTGGCTTATCTGAGCTGGTTTCTACACCCCGTGATGTTCATCGTAGCCGCCACCCTGGTAGTTGGCGTGCTCTACCGGCGGGAGTTCCGCTCCCGGATCCTGCGGGAATTGGGTGACCCGGACGACTTTGTTCGGGATTGAAAAGTGTTTTTACGATTGTATGACGATATTCTGAAGTCAACGCCAATTTATATTGAGTAGTCAACGTGAAGCGACGTACGAAGATTGGGATAGGCGTGTCGCTGGGACTGTTGATGCTGGTGCTTTCATTTCTTTTCTATGTGCTTTCTGGGCACTTGATAATAAAAGAGTACATCACGCGAGAAAGTAATCCTAATCTGTCTTTTAGTTTTAATCATTGCTCGGAATCCGGTGACGGAATGGATCGGGTTATTAGTTCCGAATGGTTATCGGATGATAGGTTGATAATTAAGGGAATCGTAAATCCAAACTGCGCGACTACCTGGTTGTTTGGTGATTATCGGATAAATGAAAATTCCCTTTCTTTAATATATTCACCAGTCTCTATGTATTTTATGGCATGCGTTTGCTCTCATAAGGTCGAATATGAAATATCGGGTATAGAAAGGAAAGAGTACGAGATTCAATTTCTTGAAGAGGGGGAAATCTACGAAGAACCCGAGTTGTTATACTGGTTAATGGGTGTGTATGAAAAATAGACCCATTGGAACGATCTATGGGGCGTTGTTATTTAAGTAAGTGCTATTGGGGTTAAAACGGGTTTTTAACCAAAACAAATGCCCAGAATTCATAGTTCTACTGTCTGGTAGTATCCCGCCGCTGTGTCTTTTGAATTTTGTTCAAGCGCTCATGATACAAGCACGAAATACCCCAACTTTCATTGGTATACCCGTCTATCGGTGGCTCTTCCGCCCAGTGTTGTTGAAGAGTGGCGCGGATATCGCCAGACATGAAAACCCGATTCGGGTCATAAACGAGCAATTGACCCAGGATGCCGCCAAGGCCCTGATGCGCGCCGACCTCCCGCCGGCCACGGCACGGCAGGTCAAGAATGTCATAGAGCAACTGGGTGACGGTATTCGGGCCGATAAGGTCGCGACAGGAATCAATGGCCAGTTTGCTGAGAATGTCGGACATCTGGCCCATGCCGATCCATCCAGCGCATCGGCGTCGCATACGGGGCGCAGATCAGCGGCGCGAGGGATGCCCTAGCCAATGGTGTTTCGAAGGGTATCGACACCATCAAGAGCTGGTTCTGACATGACTCATGATATCGCCTGATGTTGAAGCCGGTCCTATAATCATCGCGAAACCCATCTGATCAAGCGAAAGGATAAGCGGCGATGATACGAGCAATTGAGACTGGCGGAGAAACAAACCCACAGGATAGTCAGGCATTATCCTCGTGGCTTGCCGACTATGATCGGCAACAAAGTACAATCGGCCTGGTCAATTATGCCGAGCGGCTGGCTCAATACATCAGTCGGCTCGATTTTGCGCAAAGCAACAAAATCATGGATGGGTATTTCTATGAAGGAAAAGACAGGAGAAGATCCTGGGGGCCCGATGATGAATGTACCCAAATCCTGGTAGGTTATTCAACCAATTGTCAAAACAGCTATCTGGTGTTGGACGATGGCGATCCCTATACGGAAGCGCTCTCGGTCTGGGTAAATGGCAGCCGCATCATCCCGTCTGCGCAAGGCAGTAGTGGCGATCCACTGATCATATATCACTGCGGCCCTTGGTTCGACGATAATCTGCTGCAAATGCATTTGGAGACGATCGATGGTCATCCCTACAATACGTATAACCTTTACGATGCACTGAAAGAAATGCTGAACCCGGATAGAAGAAAGCTGCAACGAATATACAGCCTCTTGATCTGGGATTGTGAGTTGAAACAGATGTCAATCGAGCACCCAACGCACGATCAGATATGGACGGATCCCCAGGTTCGTGTTGAGGGGGGGCAATGGGCGATCTACCCAAAT
>JARRNW010000045.1:0-13741 GCA_037384565.1 Candidatus Thiodiazotropha sp. | reverse complement strand
CAGCGTAAAGCAGAGTGACTGGGAAATACCGCAGCAGATCGCCCGCGGCCAGATACCAGGCCCCTTCGATGAACTCGGCGTGCAGAGACTCGCCGCTCAGTCGGTTGTGCCAGGTCTCCAACGGTAGTTCGATGCGGGTCTCTTCCCAGACGGCCTCGCCCAGGGGCGGCGCGCCTGCCGTCAGGCGATAGGTTAGACGCGGTGCTATCGCGACGGCGAATTGTCCGCCCTGCCGGCGGGCGAAGGCGCATAGGTGTTGGGCGCATGGACCCTTGGCTTGCAATGGCAGATAGTCACCCTCGTCGAAGAGTTTCCGATATTCACTACGCAGAGTCAGGCAGCGCCAGGTGAGGTAGAGCTTGGCACGGCCGTCTTCGAGATTATCCGCAAGCTGCCGGACGAGATCGCTGAGCGGCTCGGTGCTTTCAACAGCGGCTTGCAATTGCGCCAACAATCCTTGCCGTCGTGCATAGTCCACCGGCCTGCGGTTGTCCGGGTCCACCAGACTGAAGGTCCATAATTCGTTGCCCTGGTAAAGATCGGGCATGCCGGGGGCGGTGAACTTGAACAGTGTCTGGGCCAAGCCGTTGCAAAGGCCGGCCCGGTGGATGCGGGAGAGAAATTCGAGCAGGTCGGTGATGAAGGGATTTTTCTGCGGGGAGTCGAGTAGCGCGGCGATGAACTCGGTGACGGCTTTCTCATACCCTTTATCGGGATTGATCCATGAAGTATGCGCCTTGGCTTCCCTCACCGCCTTGAGTAAATAGGCTTGAATGCGGGCTTGAAAACCGGCCAGTCGGGTTTCGTCCAGAGACGCCTCGTCGAGCAGTTCCAGGGGCCAGCTGCCCACCAGGGTCTGGTAGAGATGGTATTCGTCGTTTCGCGATGGCGCCGGCCTGTCGTCGACGAGACATTTCCTGCCCCGGTTGAGTCGTGCCCAGCTGCGTACGCGCTTTTCCCATTCCCCGGGTAATTCCGTCAGCACATCGATGCGTGCGCGCACATCCTCGCCGCGCTTGCTGTCGTGGGTGGAGGTGCAGAGCATGGCATGGGGCCAGTTGTGAATACGCTCCAGGTTCAGGTGGTGAAAGGCGTTGACGGATATCCCGAAACGTTCCGGCTCGCCCCCGACTTCATTCAGGGAGATCAGTCGGTTGTAGTGGTAGAACGCCGTGTCCTCCAGCCCCTTGGCCATGACAGGGCCAGTGTATTGCTGGAACTTCATGGCGAAGGCGCTTACCTGACAGCGGTAGTCGTCGCTCTTGCCCTCGGCGATCTCGGTCAGTAATACCTCGCGGACAAAGTCGAACACCGTCGGATCGGCGGTGCGACTGCGTTTTCTCGCCACGCTCACCGCCCAGTCCACATAGCGGCGGTCCTCCTCGTCGGCGCCGTCCCTGGTGACATAGGTGCGGTAGACGGGAAAACAGGCGACCACTTCGCTCAAGGTGTCCCGCAGGCTGTTCAAGGTAAAGTCGCGGGTATGTGGGTCGAGCTTGGCGATACGGTTGAGCTGCTGGGCGAGGACGTTGAGTTCACTGGCCAGGGTGCTGCGCATGATGAGTTTCTTGCTGTTGTAGACTTGTACCTCCAGGGTGAGGGTCTCACCCGTGAACGCCCGGTAGATGTTCGTCATCGTCTTTTCGGCATCGGAGTCGACGAACAGGCCGTTGACGATATTTGCGAAGTCATAGCCCGTTGTGCCGTGCACCGCCCAGCTACGGCGCAAACGTTCGTGGCCGGCGAGGATCTTCTCCACCAGCAGATAGAGCGGCATGGGTATTTGCGCGTTGTCCTTGTCGGGGAGCGCAGGGTTCGCCCCTCGGATAGGCGCCGATTGAGGCATTGCCACTCGCGCTTGAAGTCGTTTGAAATAGCGAGCCGGATCGTAAAGGCCATCTGGATGGTCGACGCGCAGCCCCTGAATCTGTCCCTTGGCGATCAGCTCCAGGATCAGTTTGTGCGTGGCCTCGAAGACCTCGGGTATCTCCATGCGCAGACCGGCCAGCTCATTGATATCGAAGAAACGCCGGTAGTTGATTTCGTCCGAACCTACCCGCCAATGGGTCAGTCGCCAGGCCTGATTTTCAAGCAGCTCATGCAGCAGTTCGAAGTGGGAGCTGTCGTTGAAGGTGCGCAGATTCTCGTCCAGATATCGAGCGATGTCGGCGTCCCTGTAGAGTTGGGACAATGCGGCCTTGTGCACCTCTTTGTCCCGGTTGCGCTCGGCGACGGATCCGGGGTCGCTCTCCGAGCGCCGGGGCAGGTTGTCGAACCTCGTAATCAGGCTCTGGAATTTCATCAGTTGCGGCGAATCGCCCCCCAGCCGCTCCTCCAGGCGCGCTATGTCGTGGCCCAGAATACGCGGATATTCGGCGGGATCGATAGGAAACAGATGGTCGAAATAACGGATGCTGAAAGCGCCGCCGGCAGGATCGAAGCGCAGCTTCAGCTCGCCTCGTTCCAATACGCTTCCGTAGTGATCGCCGAGCACCGGCACCAGCAGTTTGCCCAGTTGCGGCTCTGCCCGTGATGTCCAGTCGATGTCAAAGTCGCGGGCATGTAGAGAGGCGGGTCCGTTCTCCAAAACATCCAGCCACCAGGTGTTGTCGCTGCCCATCACCCCCATATGGTTAGGGACCATATCCATGATCAGACCCATACCCCGGTCCCGCAGGGCAGCGGCGAAGCGATCAAAGCCCGCTTCGCCGCCCAGCTCTTCGTTCAGCACACCATGGTCGATAATGTCGTAACCATGGGGACTCCCGGACCGCGCCTGCAGGCAGGGCGAGACATAGCAATGGGTTATTCCCAATTGATGGAGATAGGGGACAAGCTCCTTGGCGTCGGCGAAGCTGAAGCCGCGATGCAGTTGTAACCGGTAGCTGGCGGATGGGATCTGCGCACGCGCCGTGGATTTCACGAGGGGGATGGGCGCTGGCGGCCCGGCGAGACAGGGCCGTTCCTGCTTGAGCGCATCGGTCAGAGACTTGATGCGCGGATCGTCGCTCCAGAGTTCCAGGTCGAGGCTCAGCTTAAGGCGCCAGTTGGGGTACTGATGGGTTGTGCCTGGCAGATTGACCTGTTCAGTCTGGCCGAGGATGTCCTCCAACTGGGCCATCATCACCCGGCCGGGGGTCCGGGCCAGATAGACGTGGATGGCCTCGATGAGTTCGGGGGTCAACGCGGGGACCGCCACGGGTTGCACGCTCATCCCCGCCGGCAGCAACCCTTCGCGCTCCAGGGCCATCAGCAGCCGTGCCCGATCCTCGGCACGGTCGATCACCTGGCGTTCGCGTATCTTACGGCTGGGAAAGAGCGCCAGTTGCGTGCGCAGTTCCAGGTCGCGGCCCAGCCAGTAACCGGCCAGTGTCGGCAGGTCGTGGGTGGAGGTCGACACCAGGGCCTGGGGTTCAAAGTCGGCTGGCGGCTTGAAACCACCCGCTTCGACTTTCTCGAAATAGAACAACCGGTAGGAGAGCACCCCCAGGGGGCGGAGCGCATCGCGTACCTCCCTGGGTACGGTGCCCAGGTCCTCGCCGATGACCAGGCAGCGGTTGCGCTGGCTTTCGAGCGCCAGGATCCCGAGAAGGTCATGGAAGGGGTAAGCGACATAGCTTCCGGTAATGGGGGCGGAGCCTGGTATCGCCCAGAAGAGGCGCATCAGGGACATCACGTGGTCTATACGCAGCGCCCCTGCGTTTTGCATATTGCGGCGCAATAGTTCAATAAAGGGGAGATAGGCCCGTTGACGCAGAGACTGTGGATGCCAGGGCGGCAGACCCCAATCCTGACCGTGGAGATTGAAATCGTCCGCAGGTGAGCCCATGTGTGCGCTTAGGGCGTAGAGTGACGGGTCGCTCCATACCTCCGAGCCACCGATGTCCGCGCCTACGGCCAGGTCGAGATAGAGACCGACACCCAGCCCCAGTTCGAATGAGTGCCGACCCGCCGCCTCAAGCTGCAGGTGGGCCTGCCACTGGAGGTACTCGAAAAATTCCACGCGCGGCGCTTGTTCGGCGGCAAAGGCCGCCACCGCCTTGGATTGGGGGTCGCGGTAGGCCTCGGGCCAGGTCGGCCAACCCCAACTCGCGGAATCCTGCTCATGCAGCCACCCCTGCAGTGTTTCGTGCAAAGCGTGTTGCCGCAACGGCTCGCCCTGTTCGGACTGAAAGCGGTGGAATGCCTGCGCCCGCTCGCTGTCGCTGTTCAGGTGGTGGTGGCGAAAATGGTGAAAGAGTGTCGTCAGGATCTCCAGCTTGGCCTTGGCCACCTCTGGATAGTCCACCTGTTCACTGGCCCGCAGGGCGCGTAATCGCGCCTGGAACAGCTCGTCGGCGACCTTTTTTCCCGCGGCTTCACACTCAGCGAAATCCTCTACCGCCTCCACATCCACATAGAGGATGTTGAGAAACAGCCGGCTTGAGGGGTTGTAGGGGCAGGCATGGTCCGGATCGTGCGGAAACAGGGCATGCAGCGGATTCAGGCCTACCAGGGCGGCGCCGGCCTCGGCGGCGAATTCCAGCACATGCCGCAGATCGGTGAAATCGCCGATACCCCAGTTGCGGGCCGATCTCAGCGTATAGAGTTGGATGGCCGGGCCCCATACCCGCCGATTCTCCTCGATCGCTTGGGGCTGGTAACAGGTGGGTGGGGCGACGATGAGCGACATGACTGGGATCGGGTCTTGCGGCTGATCAAGGTTGTGCAGCTCGAGGCGGTGATAACCATGGTCGGGGGGTTCAGCCAATCTCAACAGCCGGCGATGCCATTGGATGCCATGGATCATGCGTTTGCCGGTCGGTTCCAGCTCAATGGGCTGGAACTCGCCCGCCTGCCGCTCCCCATTCTCTTGTTGTAACGTCCAACGGTATCGGGATTTTATCCGGTCGTCGGGAAGATATAAGGGGATATCGAGGCTGTCTGTCCCCTTCCAGGCCACTTGGGCGGGTGGCAGGTAGCGGCGCCACTCGGCATCCTCAGAATCGCTCAGGGCCTGGCGGGCGCTAGGGTCGTTGCCGGCCTCTATGCCCATGGCAGCGAGCAGCCTGCGTCGGGTCTGTTCTCCGACAGCATGGCGTTGGCCCCAGATGTCGCGGTAGTCGAGGGAGATCCCGTAGCGTTCGCAGAGTCGATCGAGAGGGGTTTGACCGCTCATTCCGCCGCCTCGTCAAGGAACCAGATCACCGACCAGGGGAGCAGCGGATGGGGCGGCGACCACTGCTCCATTTCACTGGGATAGCGATGCAAGGAATCGCCCCCGAGGAGGTCGGTGTTGTCGATCTGCAGAGGCGTATCGCTCAGGTTGGCCAGCAGGCCCAGGCGGCTGTTATCGCCCAGTCGCCACTGCACAAGCACCCCCCGCTGCCCCAGCGGCCGGAATTCGCCGCCACCGCGCATCCCGGGTAGACGTGGGACGATCTGCTCATGGCGCAGGTGCAACAATGATCGGTAGATAGCCAGCCACTCCTGCCCTGTCTGCTGCGGCAGATGTTCCCAGTCCAAGTGACTTCGTTGGAAACTCGCGGGGTCGTTGGGATCGGGGATCGCTTGTCGCGCCTGGGGATCGGCAAATTGTGAAAAACGGGCGAATTCGCGGCGTCTTCCCGCGCTGACGGATTCCGCCAGATCGGGGCCGAAGTCGCAGAAGAATTGGAATGGGGTACGGCTTGCGAACTCTTCGCCCATGAACAGCAGCGGCGGCGACGGCGCCAGTAAAACGATGCTCAGGGCGGCCCGCAAGGGAGCGGTGCGAATCAGTTCGTGCTGACGCTCACCGAAGGCGCGATTGCCCACTTGATCATGGTTCTGCAGAAAGGAGACGAAGGCGGTGGATGGCAGGGCGGCAGTGGATTCGCCCCGCGGGATTCCCCCGCGATATCGCGAGGATTCGCCCTGGTAGGCGAAACCCTGCGCAAGGCAGCGCATGAGATGTGCCAGGGGGCGGTCACAGTAGTCCATGTAGTAGGCGTCGCGTTCGCCGGTGAGCAACACGTGCAGGCTATGGTGGATGTCGTCGTTCCATTGGGCGACATAGTGGTGTGGTCGGCCCTGTTCGTCGCGCGTCAGATAACGGGCGGCGTTATGGTCGTTTTCCAGGACCAGGTGGATCTGGCGTTCACTGCCCGGTCCCTTCCGTACCGCTGCCGCCAACTCCTCGAGAATATCGGGTGAGCTTTCATCGTGGATAGCGTGCACAGCGTCGAGGCGCAGTCCGTCCAGATGGTACTCCTGCAGCCAGTAGAGGGCGTTATGAATGAAAAAATGGCGCACTGTGGCGCTCTGCACTGTGTCGAAATTGATGGCCGCTCCCCACGGGGTATGGCGCTGCTCGTTGAAGAACTGGGGTGCGTAGGCGTGCAGGTAGTTGCCCTCCGGCCCGAAATGGTTATAGACCACGTCGAGCAGGACCATCAGCCCCTTCTGGTGCGCCGTCTCGATCAACGCCTTGAGCTCATCGGGCGTGCCGTAGCTGCTGTCCGGGGCGAACAACAGGGCGCCGTCATAACCCCAGTTGCGCGCGCCCGGGAAGTCCGCCAGCGGCATCAGCTCGATAGCCGTGACACCGAGTTCGATCAGGTGATCGAGACGCGCGGCGACCATCGCGTAATTACCCTCGGCGCTGAAGGCGCCTACGTGCAGTTCGTAGATCACCGCCTCTTCCCAGGGGCGGCCCTGCCACTGCTGGTCGTGCCAATTGAACCGGTTGGGATTGACCACCTGGCTGGGGCCATGGATATCTTCGGGCTGGAATCGGGAGGCGGGGTCGGGTACGCGCAGTTCGCCATCGATGCGGTAGCGGTAGCGCGTACCTGTGGTTGCCTGGTCGGTGATGAGCCGGAACCAACCCTCCTCATGGGGCGCCATGGGCAACAACACCGCTTCGCTTCCCTGTTCGATAGAGAGCTCCACCCGGCGTGCGGCGGGAGCCCAGATCGCGAAACGTACCCTGCCGTCCTGCCGGATCTCGGCGCCGAAGGGCATGCTGTGCGACCTTCTCACCGGTTCACTCCCAGAGTTCAGGCAGGGGCGAGTGCATCATTTTCAATAGCCCTTGCAACGGTATCCCCACCCATTCAAGGCGGTGTTCCAGTTCGTAGCGCAGCTCGTAGAGGGCCTTTTCCATGAGGAACAGGCCGATCAGCTGGCGGCTCTGGTAGGCATCGCCGGGCCAGGAAGGGCAGTCGCCGATAGTCTCACGGTATCCCGATAGAAAGGCGTTCGCGGAGAAGCCAATCCACTCATGGGCGAAGGGGATCAGCCGCGCTCTATCCTCGGGGCGCTCCTTGGTACAGTTTTCGAGGGCCACCACGGCTGCGTAGTCGAAGGAGCGCAACATACCAGCCAGATCACGCAACGGTGAATGTTTGACGCGACGCGCTTCGATGGAACGGGCCGGCTCGCCCTCGAAATCGATAATCACGAAGTCGTTCACGGTAAGCAGCACCTGTCCCAGGTGGTAGTCACCATGATAGCGGGTCTTGGCTGCATCGACCTTTGCCGGGATCAACTCGGTGATACGCTGCTGCATGGCGTGCCTGGCCTGTAAAAGTTGTTCGGCGTCGGCGTCATGTTGTTTAGCGAGGATCTGGCGGTGTCTCGCCAACAGCGCCAAACTGTCATCGAGCTCCCGGCCCACCTGCTCGCCCCAGGCCAACAAGTCCTCCGCGCGTATCGGTTCCGGATCGAAAGCGGGATCTCCACTGACAGTGGCCAGTGCCCGGTGCAGCTCGCCGGTGCGTCGCCCCAGGGTCTGGACCATCCAAGTGTAGTCGCTATAGCGCTCGCTGGGTGTGGTCGGGGTCGGCAGGGGCTTGGTCAGGCAGTCGTCGAAGAAGCGTTCCAGGTAGTCGACGCTGAAGTGCCAGCCATCACCTTGGTTGTCGACATGTCCCAATACCACGGCGATGGTACTTGCCTGGCCGTCGCTGCTGCGCAATTCGATCGAGCCGGCCAGCGGAGGGACGTTGGGAAAGGGAACGACCTCGGTCAGGAAGCGCGTCATCTCCAGCTCCGGATTAACGCCTTCGCGGATCTGCCGATAGAGCTTCAGAAACAGCCGTTGACCGAGTATCACGGTGGTATTGCTGCCTTCCGCGCCCGGGTTTGTGACACCCTGAAGCGGTACCTCCCCTACCAGTCGGGGATAGGCGTCGGTGGCATCGAAGCAAAGCAGGCCGTGGTTGAAGGGCAGCTCCATGCGGATGCTCATCGCCTCGATGAGACTTCGCAGGAAGGCTTCGTCGTACATGGCGTCATAAAGGATGCCCACTCTCGCCTGCTGGCGCACCTTGGCGAGGGTGAGCGGCAACAGCGGCCGGATCTGATCTTCGTCGAGTTCGCCCCAGGCAATGGCCAAGGGCAGAGCGTAGTTATGGATCAGCCCGGAAGCAAAATGGGCTTCGATCCAGAGTAAAAGCCAGTTCTCTTCATCCACGGACCAGGGGGCGATTTCCCGAATCGATACATGCTCCAGGATTTCCGCCTTAGCGGCGAACCAGCGCCGGCCGGGCAGATAGCGGGGTATGATATCGTTTGCCAGTTGGCCGAGAAGCTGCTTCGCCATGGGTTTGCGTTGCGGCTCCACCTGTTCGGGGAAGAAGCTGCGCCACGCCTCGAACAGCACCAGCATGGGCAGTTCCAACGGCGGCAGACCTTCGGTATGCCACGCGGGGGCCTCGGACTCGGCGGCCAGACGGAACCAGTAAAAGCCGTGTCCGGGCAGGGTCAACAGGTAGGGAAGTTCGCCAATGGGGGGGAAAGCGGTACGCCCCAGCATCTCGATGGGTACCCTGGCTTTGAAACGGTGCAGGTCGAGTTCCACCGGCTGAGCGGACCGGGCCAGGTTGGCAACGCAGAGAATCGACTCTTCGGCATATTCACGGACATAGGCGAGGATCTTGCGATTGCCCGGATTGAAAAACTCCAACGAACCGCGTCCAAAGGCGGGATAGGCTTTGCGCACGGCGATCAGGCGTTTCATCCAATTGAGCAGCGAGGCCGGTTCCCGGTCCTGGGCTTCGACGTTGAGTGCCTCGTAGCCGTAGATCGGGTCCATGATCGGTGGCAGATAGAGGTATTGCGGGTCTACTTTCGAGAAACCCCCATTGCGGTCAGGGGTCCACTGCATCGGCGTGCGTACTCCGTTGCGGTCGCCGAGGAAGAAGTTGTCGCCCATGCCGATTTCGTCGCCGTAGTAGATGATGGGTGAACCGGGCATCGACATCAGCAGGCTGTTCATCAGCTTGATCTTGTCCGGATCGTTATCCATGAGTGGCGCGAGGCGCCGGCGAATACCCACATTGAGACGCATGCGCGGGTCCGCTGCGTAGCGCTGGTACATGTAGTCGCGCTCACGGTCGGTGACCATCTCCAGGGTGAGCTCGTCGTGGTTGCGCAGGAATACGGCCCATTGGCAGGTGTCGGGGATCGCCGGGGTCTGCTGCATGATCTCCACGATGGGGTAGCGGTCTTCCTGCGCCACCGCCATGTACATGCGCGGCATCAACGGGAAGTGGTAGGCCATGTGACACTCGTCGCCCTGGCCGAAATACTCCTGGGCATCCTCTGGCCATTGATTTGCCTCGGCCAGAAACATGCGCTCCCGGTAGTGGTTGTCCACCACTGCCCGCATCTGTTTGAGCACGGCATGACTCTCGGGCAGGTTCTCGTTATTGGTGCCCTCGCGCACGCAAAGATACGGGATCGCGTCAAGGCGCAGGCCGTCGACCCCCATGTCGAACCAGAAGCGCATGACCCGGATGATGGCCTGCACCACTTCGGGATTGTTGTGGTTGAGGTCCGGCTGATGGTGAAAAAAACGGTGCCAATAATAGGCCTGCGCCGCATCGTCCCAAGTCCAGTTGGAAGTCTCGCTGTCGATGAAGATGATCCTCGTCTCGGGAAACCTGCGGTTGGTCCGGCTCCAGACGTAGAAGTTACGCTTGCGGCTTCCCGGTGACGCATGGCGCGCGGCCTGGAACCAAGGGTGCTGATCCGAGGTATGGTTGATGACCAGTTCGGTGATGACCCGCAAGCCTCGCCGATGGGCCTCGCGCATGAAATTCCTGAAATCTTTGCGGGAGCCATAGTCAGGGTGGATATTGCGATAATCGGAGATGTCGTAGCCGTCGTCACGCTGGGGAGAGGGATAGAAAGGCAGCAGCCAAAGGGTGTTGACCCCCAGGTCCTTTATGTAGTCCAGCTTCTCGATCAATCCCCTGAAATCGCCGATGCCGTCATCGTTGCCGTCCTTGAAGGCTTTGACATGCAGCTCATAGATAATGGCGTCTTTATACCAAAGGGCATTATCGTTAGTGTCGACGTTCAGTGAACCCATGCGCCACTCCTGATGGTTTTGTCCGACGGACTGTTGCTGGATATTTGGTCGTTCGAGAATGCTTTATTGCGACACGCTGTGAATACCTTCCCCTTTATTCGCAATTGTAGATGAATTCTTTGTCGGGTAGCTTCTGCTAAGGTTCTTGATTAGCCTGAAACTGCCCTATTCCATTGCCCCCCTGTCGATGACAAATTGGCTGGAGAGCCAATTTGCACGACAAGGGTCGCCCTAAGGTATGTCTATGGATGGGGCTCTACCTGAAACGTTTCGACCCAGACGAGTTCGCAGGCACCGCTACCTGTATCACTTCGGCTCAGGGAACTCGACCAATGCCAACCGTCCTGGGTGTCGACCTTGACCAGATAGCCGGAAAAATGCACGATTTCGCCTTTGCGGGCACGTTTGAGCGCAGACTCGGTGCGATCGTCTGCAGGGATGATATGCATGTTGCTGGCATGGGTTTCGATCTCCTTGCGAGGTATTGGAAACTCATCCACGTGCCAGTAAAAAAACCGGTTCGACTGTGATATGCGGATGGTCTCTAGAACGCTTTCATCCGACATGTTCCCCCACCCCAGAGCCAGGTCGATCGGTGACAGATCCGATTCCCGTCCCAGGCTATATGACTCCTTGGAAAGAATCTTGGCCTTGATATCGAAGCGGGCCAGAGGGGTGATACGAAAGCCCTTGTGCTGGAAGGGCTCTGCGTCACGCAAAATTTCCTGCCGCGGCTCCTCGTTCACCATCACGCCCGGCCTAAGAGTGACCTCACCTTCACGGATGAAGAAAAACCAGACTACCCCGTAGAGTGCCGTCGCGAAGATCAGTTTTTTCATGCATTACCCCTGAGTTCGGAACGTTATGGATTCATCGCCGGCTCGTCACACAAACCTCCAGATTACCTCAATCGACGATTGTAGGACCGCAATATCGATTGATGTGTACATGGATATAGGAATCACAGGCTAACGCAACCCGTCTGGATATTATAGACGATGCTGTCTGTATGGAGGAGCCACGTTCCGAAGGTAACATTTTCACGCTCTGCGTGTGATGAATTACCTGATGAATGAAAATTCGTCTCGATAACATAGTCGACACTACGACTTGCCACGTTAAGGAAAAGCATTATGAAAAGCCCGCTTAAAAAAACCTGCCCATCATTCTGGCTCTTGCTCTGCCACAGCAGCTGCTGGCTGCGGATGCACTCAGTCTGACCTCGGATGTTGCGAAAACATCAACCGCCGTTACCGAAGAGTTAGCACTGGTACATGAACACGTTAAACGCGATCAGATCAACAGAAGCGCCTACGCCGGAGATTTTTCCCTGGTGACCGATGAAGGCTCTATGGAATTCACGCCACCGGCTGATACAGGGCCAGATGGTTTCACCAGCATTGATGTCAGGGATCCATCAGGCCGGCCTATCCATAGAGACCTCGATCGCCGACTATTTACCCGCAGGATGGAAGTTGGGAGGCAATGTCACAGATATCAAATTCCGTCATCTGCTGACCCACGCTACAGGTTGGGGGCAGCTGTGGAATAAGCTCGATAAGAAAAAACGTGCGGATTGGAATAACGGCTGGGACGGCCTGAAATATGTGGTATCCCTCGACACCGTACCAGGGTCTCTGTACAGCTATAAGAATGCCAACACAGCATTGCTGCGGATACTGATACCGCAGATCTGGGTGCAGATGGGTGGAGCGCCCTTCTCTCAGGTAACCGCGGACAATCACGACCTGATGTACCTGAACTATGTACAGAACAACATCTTCGATCCGATCGGGATCTACAATGTGGGTTGCTGGATGCAGGCAAATTATGACGAGGCGCTCGCCTACAGTTTTGACCATGTGGAAAGCGGAGGCGTCGCACATACAATCGACCTGGGGAGTGGCTGCGGCGGGCATGCAGGGCTGCGTCTGTCAGCGGCGGAACTGGCAAAGTATCTTGCCTATCTGCGCCACAGCGACCAGATCATCTCCCTGCCAGAACTGGGACTGATCAATTCCATGGAACTGGGCTGGGATGATGCAACTAATGGAAAATACACCAAGAGCGGCGCCTGGTTCAGCACGATTAGCGTGAACATCAACTTGAATGATGGCGGATTGTTTCTGGATCTGCCCCTCAAACTCAATACCGAATACAAGTACAGAAAAGCATCCCGTGCCTGCATTACAAGTACAGAAAAGCATCCCGTGCCTGCATTGCGTTGATGCCCAGCGGTGTTGAGGCAAGTCTGGTGATCAATTCAGAATTCGAAGGTGGTGGTGACGGGTACTCGACCTGTGGGATTCTCAGGGATGCGTTCGATTTCGCGAGTAATTAAAGATCATAACTCAAGTTTCGGTGTTCAGAATGCTATTGTGTGCCGTTTGTGGGTACGGTGAAAGCGACTTTTATCCCAGGGTGTAGTGGTGAAAACGCCATCCAGAAACAGCATGTGATAAATAGGCATGATAGCCAATTTGCACGGTCGCTGGGTGGCGCACAGGTCTGCGCGCTCTTTCGGGTTAATCCCGCTTTTTGGATTAGGAATCCTGGTCGAACGGTCGGAGACCGAATATGCAGGTAACATCACTTACCTCCCGACAATCATGGCCTGTGGGTGCCGATCACTCCTACTCGAATGTAAATAAGCCTGAAATGGGCTGTAAATTCTTTGACTTATGTTTAATCAAAACACCGATACAATGTTCAATAATCCTCGAGTGAATCGATTGCGGTGCGGACACAACCCTAGGTGCATACCCATTAAGCGACCCCTATGCTGCATAGTTCACCTCGATTGAAGCACAGAGCCCACCAAAACCATCGCGGCTTTATCGCGTACGTTACATTTTTAGTGCCACCAGCCGTTTGAGCTGCTACTTTGTACCGTATGGAACCCGGCCAGCGAAAACACCCAAACGTGCGCCCCGTTGCCGGATCGTGAAACCATGATAGCCGCCGACACGCCGGGTTTGGCACAGGATTGCACGAAGGCCTGGAAGTCTTCTCCCCTGTCGGCTTCGTCGAAATCGATAACGAGAATATGACAGGTGTCTTCCTTTAGCAGAGGTTGAGGCACAAAGGGTTCGCCGGTCTGACAGATGCGCGAGCGACTATGGTGTAATCGTGGGAATGATAATCGTGGCATCACGAAAGGATTACTCACTGATGCATTCAACACCCCGGCGATAGTTAACAAGCACATGATAACGCTCGTACGGGCAGCCTGAAGGAGAAACATGAGCGAACACACACAGGGAAGTCACCCGAAACAGCGGCATTTTTCCAGGGACGTGGAGGGATTCGATGCCCTGGCCGAGCTGGCCCAGGACATGCGTTCGTCGTGGAATCATGCCACCGACCAGGTGTGGCGGCAGTTGGATCCTGAGCTGTGGGAGT
>JARRNW010000044.1:0-12725 GCA_037384565.1 Candidatus Thiodiazotropha sp. | reverse complement strand
CTGATGCGGGTTATCTGCGCCCAGGAGATCGCCCTCTCCTGCATCGAACGCCGCCAGTTCTGGCGTCAACTCAAGGGCATCGCGGGTGAACTCGACAAGGTCGATGTGAACGCCCTGGTAGATCAGGCCAAGATCGATATGGCCAACCGCCTTAGCTCGACCCTGCTGTCACTGGCCGCCAGTGGTAATGCGACGGCACTGACCGGTTCCCTCTCCGCCAACGGCAACGCCGCAACGCCCCCCGTATCCGGAGGTGGTGAGACACCGGGCGACTATGAACCGGTCTGGATCGAGACGCCGGAGTGTACCGCCTGCGACGAGTGCATCGAAATCAACCCCAAGATCTTCGCCTACAACAGCGACAAGAAGGTGGAGATCCTCGATCCCAAGGCAGGGGCCTATAAGGATGTGGTGAAGGCCGCGGAAAAGTGTACCGCGGGGTGTATCCATCCCGGAACGCCATGGAATGCTGCTGAAAAAGATCTGGACAAACTGGTGAAACGGGCGGCGAAGTTTCAGTAATGCCCAAGAGCATCGTGCGCAGTACCGATAACCCGTCTACAGGCGGAGCACTGGCTCCGCCTGACACTCGGATCTGAGACTATGGGATTGTTCAATCTGTTGTTTGGGCAACAAAGTTTTACCCACGGTATCCATCCGCCCTATCACAAGGATACGGCGGATAAACCGATCCGGCGTCTGCCCTTTCCCTCGCAACTGGTTCTGCCACTGGACCAGCATATCGGCAAGCCCGCAATTCCCCTGGTCAAGAAGGGTCAGGAGGTGGTGCGCGGCGAACCCATCGCCGAAGCCGACGGTAATTTCTCGGTGCCCCTGCACGCACCGGCCACCGGCCGGGTGAAAGAGATCGAGCTGATGCCCTCCGCCAAGGGGCCGAAGACCCGGGCGATTGTCATCGATGTCTACGAAGGATCCACCCAGGAAGTGCTCTGGTCCCGTCCCCGGGAGATGAGCGAACTGACCCCGGAACAGATCATCCAGGCCATCCAGGAATGCGGCATGGTCGGACTGGGTGGCGCTGCTTTTCCCTCCCACATGAAGCTCACCCTGCCCCCTGGCAAAAAGGTCGACACCCTGGTAGTCAACGGCTGCGAATGCGAACCCTACCTGACCTGCGATCACCGTATGATGCTTGAGTACCCCAAGGCCTTGATCCGGGGCATTCGCTACGCCATGCGCGCCACCGGCACCGAGCAGGCAATCATCGGGATTGAAGACAACAAGATGGATGCAGTGGAGGTGCTGCGGGGTGAACTCTCGAAGGGCAGTTCGATCCGCGTCGCGGTTGTCGAGACCAAATACCCCCAAGGGTCGGAGAAGATGCTCATCAAGTCGGTACTGAACCGGGAGGTTCCCACCGGCGGACTGCCCGCCGACGTAGGTGTGGTGGTTAACAATGTGGGCACCCTGGCGGCGCTGGGCGATCTGCTTCCCGCGGGACAGGGTCTTATCGAACGGGTCATCACCGTGGCCGGCCCCGGAATCCGCAAACCGGGTAACTACCTGGTCCCCCTGGGCACCCCCATCCGTCATATTCTTGAGCAGGTGGGCTATGAAGGCGCCCGCACCGAGTTCATACTCGGCGGCCCTATGATGGGCACCGCCGTATCCGCCATGGAGACCCCGATCACCAAGGGCAGCTCCGGTCTGCTGGTACTCAACGAACCCTCCATTGAGGATGAGAGCCATAAAATCTGGCCCTGCATTCGTTGCTCCCGTTGTGTACAAGCCTGTCCGATGCATCTCAACCCGTCGATGCTCGGGCAGCTCGCGGCGAAGCGCCGTTATGAGGAGATGGCCGATCGCTACAGCCTCAACAACTGTTTCGAGTGTGGTTGTTGCTCCTACGTCTGTCCGTCAAACATTCCCCTGGTGCAGTATTTTCGCATTGCCAAGGCGATCAACCGGGAACAGAAGACATGATTATGAGAAAGAAACCCACCATTGAGTTGCGCACCTCGCCCCATGCCCATGCCGGCGATGACGTGGCGCGGATCATGCGCAATGTGGTCTATGCCCTGGTGCCCATCTGCGGCTTCACTGTCTGGCAGTTCGGCCTCAGCGCCCTGGCGCTGATACTCGTGGTCACGGCGACTTGCCTTGCCACCGAACGCCTGTTCAACCGCCTCAGCGAGCAACCCAGTTCCATCGGCGACGGATCGGCGGTAATCACCGGCTTGCTGCTGGCCCTGACCCTGCCACCGGGTTTTCCCCTGTGGATGGGAGCGGTGGCCGGATTTGTCGGCATCGCCATGGGCAAGGCCCTGTTCGGCGGCCTCGGCATGAACGCCATGAACCCGGCGCTGATCGGCCGCGCCTTCGTCCAGGCCGCCTTTCCGGTGGCGATCACCACTTGGACACCCGCGTTTTTTGAAGGGCGCTTCAGCAGTTTCGTCCCCACCACCCTGACGACCCCGTTTCTCCACCCGCCGGCCATCGCCGACTGGGTCGCCCGGGTGAAGGTCGACGCCTTCAGTGGCGCCACACCGCTGGCGATGCAGAAATTTGATGGCCTGCAAACCAACCTCCAGGATCTGCTACTCGGCACCACTGCCGGATCCGCCGGAGAGACCTCCGCCCTGCTAATTCTGGTCTGCGGACTCTATCTGGCGTTGCGCCGCATGCTCGACTGGAGAATCCCGTTTACCGTGATGTTGGGCGCCGCCGCCACCTCCGGCATCTTCTATCTGGTCGACCCAAGTCAGTATCCCGATCCCCTGTTCGTACTCTGCTCCGGCGGCCTGATGCTGGGCGCCTGGTTCATGGCCAGTGACATGGTGGGCTCCCCGGTGACACCACTGGGCGTGATTATCTTTGGACTCCTGATCGGAGTCTTGACAGTGGTCATCCGGCTGTTCGGCGGACTCACTGAAGGCGTAATGTACGCCATCCTGCTGGCAAACGCGGCCACGCCGTTGATTGACCAGCTAACGCAGCCGCGTGTGTTTGGCGCACAGAGGGTTGGCAAATGAGTAGTACCGAAGCGATACAACCACCGGCCGCACCGGCCGGACCGATGATCCGAACCCTGATGGGGATCGCCATGCTGTCCGGGTTTCTGGTGGTGCTGACCTATCAGCTGACCCAGCCTATCATTGCGGAAAACCAGCGCCGCGCCATCGAAGCGGCAGTCTTTCAGGTCATCCCCGGTGCGGTCAGCAAACGCAATTTCGTAATCGGCGAGCAGGGACTGGTGGAAACTGGCAATAACTCGGACGCCGATGGCATCCCAATCTATGCCGGCTACGACGCCGACGGGCAACTGCTGGGCATCGCCACCAACGCATCCGCTCAGGGTTATGCGGACCTGGTGCATCTGCTCTATGGATACGATCCACAATGCCAATGCATACGCGGTATTAAGGTATTGAAACTGGCGGAGACCCCGGGACTTGGCGACAAGATCCTGCATGATGCTGGTTTCCTGGCCAATTTTGATCAGCTCGACACCCGTCTCAACGACTCGGCCAGTGACCTGGACCATGACATCGTCGTGGTAAAACACGGCACCAAGCAGAATCCCTGGGAGATTGACGCCATCTCGGGCGCCACCATCTCATCCAAGGCTGTGGGTAAGGCACTGAATCTATCGGCCAAGCAGGTACTGCCGATGCTGTATCCCGACCTGGACAAATTACAGAAAGGTGTGACCGATGCCCATCCCTGACATCAGGTCACTGAATTCACCGGAATTCATCCCCGATCGATTGATCCGGCGCAAGGCAGCCCTGGCGCGCCCTTGTTATTAATCTCGTTTCCTGGCGGACTTTTGCACTATGGCCAAAAAAAGCAACGACAGCATCACCTGGGAGACCTTCAGTGAGGGGCTCTGGCGGGAGAATCCGGTATTTGTCATGCTGCTCGGCATGTGCCCGGTCCTGGCGGTAACCAATTCCGCGATCAACGCCCTGGCCATGGGCCTGGCCACCACCTTCGTCCTGTTCGCTTCGGGGGCGCTGATTTCGCTGTTGCGCCAGAGTATCCCCAAGCAGGTGCGCATCGCCACCTACATCGTCATCATCGCCACCTTTGTCACCATGGTCGACTACACCATCCAGGCGATCTCCCTGGATCTCTACAATGCCCTGGGCGCCTTCATCCAGCTCATTGTGGTGAACTGCATCATCCTGGGCCGCGCCGAGGCCTATGCATCACGCAACCGGCCGCTCAAGGCGATGACCAACGCTCTGGGCATGGGCCTGGGTTTCACCTTCGCCCTGCTCTGCCTCGGCGTGGTCCGTGAAGTCCTCGGCGCCGGCAGCCTGTTCGGTATCGACCTGTTCGGCCCCCGTTTCGAACCCTGGGTAGTGATGATCCTGCCGCCGGGGGGATTCATCGTCCTGGGAAGCTGGTTGTTGTTGTTCGAATGGATGAAGCAGCGCAGGGAGAAGCGGGCTTTGGATGCGGCGGTGGAAGCACGATGATTAATTTTGAGTTTTTAATTATGAATTTTGAATTGTCGGTGTGCGCTTCGCGCACGCTTGTTCAAATCAAAGACGCTCGCGAAGCAAGCACATCAATTCATAATTCAAAATTCACAATTCAAAATTAGAAAATACTATGGCTACAGAATCACTCAGCTTTATATTTTTAAACGCGGTGCTGGCGAACAACTTCGTGCTCGCCCTGTTCCTTGGCCTGTGTCCCTTTCTGGGAGTCTCCGGCAAGCTCAACACCGCACTGCCGATGGGGCTGGCGACCATGTTCGTGATGTTGGTCAGCTCGGTATGTGCCTACCTGATCAACCTGGTGCTGGTGGCCTTCGACATTGAATTTCTACGCCTCATCGCCTATATCGCGGTCATCGCCAGCGCGGTGCAACTGGTGGAGATGACTCTGAAGAAGTTCAGCCCGGGGCTGTTCCGCTCCCTGGGCATCTTTCTGCCCCTGATCACCACCAACTGCGCGATCCTCGGTCTGGCGTTGTTTCAGACCTTCAAGGAATATAATTTTCTCCAATCCCTGGTGTATGCCCTGGGCGCCGGCACCGGTTTCATCCTTGCGATTGTCCTGATGGCCGGCCTGCGGGAAAAATTCGAGCTCTCGAACCTGCCCAGCATCACCCAAGGCGCCGCGGTTAGCCTGATCCTTGGGGGTTTGCTTTCACTCTCTTTCATGGGCTTTGCCGGATTGGGAGGTTAAATGCTCGACTACCTCATCGCTATGATACTGATTCCCCTGCTGCTGCTGGGTTGGCTGATCGTTCAGTCGATTACGCGGCGCTTTTCCAAGCGACATCCCGAGTTCGGCCCTCACAAGGAAGAGGGTGGCGGTTGCGGATCAAGCTGTCTTTGCAGTGGTAATAGCTGCCAACGTCAAGGAGACCACCTCAGAGGTTAAGAAAATGAATGAACCATCAAATCAATCCCAGAACCGAGGGCAAGCGGTGAATGAGCTAATTATCTGGTTCGAAAACCTGAACATGAACGATGTGGAACAGGTGGGCGGCAAGAACGCCTCCCTGGGCGAGATGATCAGCGGACTGGCCGACGCAGGGGTCAGCGTGCCAGGGGGCTTTGCCACCACGGCCTACGCCTTCCGTGAATTTCTGCGCCACAATCGTCTGGCGGAACGGATTGATCCCCTGTTGAAGCAGCTTGACGTTGAAGATGTGACCGCGCTGGCGGAAGCCGGCAAGACCGTCCGGGAATGGGTTGTGGAATCCCCCTTCCCCGAGGAGCTGGAAAACGCGGTGACCGCCGCATACAAAAAACTCACCGGAGACGCCGATAACCCGCCCTCGGTCGCAGTGCGCTCCTCCGCCACCGCGGAGGACCTGCCGGATGCCTCCTTTGCCGGACAGCAGGAGACCTTCCTCAACGTGCAGGGACTTGAGGAGGTATTGATCGCGATCAAAGAGGTGTTTGCTTCGTTGTACAACGATCGCGCCATCTCCTATCGGGTACACCAGGGATTCGCCCATGAAGAGGTGGCCCTCTCCGCGGGTATCCAACGCATGGTGCGTTCCGACATCGGTTCCGCCGGGGTGATGTTCACCCTCGACACCGAGTCCGGTTTCAAGGACGCGGTATTCATCACCAGCTCCTACGGCTTGGGCGAAACCGTGGTACAAGGCGCAGTCAACCCCGACGAGTTCTACGTCCACAAAGAAAACGTGGAAGCCGGGCGACCCGCGGTCCTGCGCCGCAACCTGGGCAGCAAGATGATCAAGATGGTCTACGGCAAACCCGGGGAACCCCGGGTGGTCACCATCGACGTGGACAAAGCCGAGCGACAACGCTTCTCACTGACAAGCGAGCAGGTAGAACATCTGGCACAGATGGCCGTTACCATCGAGAAGCACTACGGCCGCCCCATGGACATCGAATGGGGACTGGACGGCAACGATGGCAAACTCTACATCCTCCAGGCGCGTCCTGAAACGGTAGAGAGCCGGGTCGACAGCGCCACCGTCGAACGTTTTCAGATGGAAGAGCGGGGCAAGGTGCTGGCCCAGGGCCGCGCCATTGGTCAGCGCATTGGCAGTGGTGCGGCCAAAGTCATTCACAACGCCAGCGAAATGGCCAAGGTGGAGGCTGGCGACGTGCTGATCACCGACATGACCGATCCGGATTGGGAGCCGGTCATGAAGCGCGCTTCTGCTATCGTCACCAATCGGGGCGGACGCACCTGCCATGCGGCGATCATCGCCCGTGAGCTGGGTATCCCGGCGGTGGTCGGCTGTCACGACGCCACCGAAACCCTCCTCGACGGCCAGCAGGTCACCGTCTCCTGCGCCGAGGGCGACGACGGTTTTATCTACGAAGGTCTGCTGAAATACTCGGTCAGTCAGGGGGATGTCATCGAGTTGCCCGATCCCCCGGCCAAGATCATGATGAACGTAGCCAACCCGAGCCGCGCCTTCGCCTTCAGCCGCATCCCCAACTCAGGCATAGGTCTGGCGCGCCTGGAATTCATCATCAACACCACCATCGGCGTGCATCCTCGCGCCCTGATGGAGTTCGACCGACTGCCCGATGACATCAAGGCCAGTGTTTCCCAACAGATGGCCGGCTACGACGACCCAGTCGGTTTCTATGTGGAGAAGCTGGTGGAGGGCATCTCGACCCTGGCCGCCGCCTTCAACGGCAAACCGGTGATCGTGCGCATGTCCGACTTCAAGTCGAATGAATACGCCAACCTGATCGGCGGCAGACTCTACGAACCCGAGGAAGAGAACCCGATGATCGGCTTCCGCGGCGCCTCCCGCTACATCTCCGAAACCTTCCGCCCCTGTTTCGAACTGGAGTGCCAGGCCCTGAAGCGGGTGCGCAACGAGATGGGCTTCACCAACGTGGAGATCATGATCCCCTTCGTACGCACCCTCGACGAGGCCGCCGGCGTCATCAAGTTGCTGGAACAGAACGGACTCAAGCGCGGTGAAAACGGTCTGCGGGTGATCATGATGTGCGAACTGCCCTCCAACGCAGTACTTGCCAGCGAGTTCCTCGAGTACTTCGACGGCTTCTCCATCGGCTCCAACGACATGACCCAGCTGACCCTTGGACTCGACCGGGACTCCGGCCTGGTGGCCGGCAGCTTCGACGAGCGTAACCCGGCGGTGAAGAAGATGCTGAGCATGGCGATCCAGGCATGCCGGGATGCGGGCAAGTATGTCGGTATCTGTGGACAGGGCCCCTCGGACTATCCGGATCTGGCGGAATGGCTGGTGGAGCAGAAGATCACCAGCATCTCCCTGAACCCGGATACGGTGGTCGAAACCTGGCGTCTGCTGACTGGGTTACAGAAATAGACCCTGTCATCAATCGATCCCTCAATGCACGCGGATGCGTGCATTGAGGAACTTCTCTTTTTCAACCGGCTGATTGCACCACATGAAACGCACCGTCTTCTTCCTGGCCGACCATACCGGCATCACGGTGGAGGCCATGGGCCGTTCCCTGCTGACCCAGTTCGACGGATTCGAATACGAAAGCGTCCACTGGCCCTTCATCGACAGCCTGGAGAAGGCCCGGCGGGTAGCCGAAAGGATCAATCAGACAACCATGGAGTCCGGAGAGAAGCCTATCGTCTTCACAACCCTGGTCGATCCCACCATCCGGGACTATTTCAAAAACATGGACGTACCGGTCATGGATTTCTTCGAATCCTTTACCGGTCGCCTTGAACAGGAACTCAACCTGCCCTCCTCCCACGCGCTGGGCCGCTTTCACACCGTTGCCAACAACCGTGCCTACGATATGCGGATTCATGCCGTGAACTTCGCCTTGAACAACGATGATGGCGCGATCACCAAGAATTACGACACCTCGGAACTGATCCTGATCGGCGTCTCGCGCAGTGGCAAAACCCCCACCTGCCTGTTTCTCGGACTGCAGCATAGCGTACTGGCGGCCAACTACCCCCTCACCGATGACGACCTGATCAGTGATATGCTGCCCAGGCCCCTGCGCCCCTACCGCAACAAACTCTATGGTCTGACCATCGACCCTCATCAGTTACAGCGCATCCGTCAGGAACGCCGTCCGGATCGCCGCTACTCCTCCCTGGAACAGTGCCAAAAAGAGGTCAGACTCGCCGAGGACCTGTTCAAGCACTACAACATCCCCTACCTGGACACCACCTCAATGTCCATCGAGGAGATCTCTGCCCGCCTGCTGCAGCATCTCAAGCGCATGACCTGAATACGCCAATATCCAGGTGAACGAGTAGCGCCATGGGCCGTTATGACCCCACGGATTTAAGTTTGAATCCGATGTCGTTGCACAAGGCCTCCACCCGGTCGGTGCGCTCCCATGTAAACTCCGGCTCATTACGCCCGAAGTGGCCGTTGGCCGCCGTCTTACGGTAGATGGGACGCTGCAGATCAAGCATCTGAATAATGCCCTTGGGCCGCAGATCGAAGTGCTCACGAATGAGTTCCTCGATGCGGCTCTCCTCCACCTGGGCGGTACCGAAGGTCTCCACATGGACCGAGACCGGTTCGGCGATGCCGATGGCGTAGGCCAGTTGCACCTCGCACTTGTCGGCCAGACCGGCAGCGACAACATTCTTGGCCACATAGCGTGCGGCGTAGGCGGCGGAACGATCGACCTTGGACGGATCCTTGCCGGAAAAAGCGCCGCCACCATGACGACCCACGCCGCCATAGGTATCAACGATGATCTTACGTCCTGTCAGCCCGCAGTCCCCCACCGGCCCACCGATAACGAAACGTCCGGTGGGATTGACGAAGTACTTGGTATCGGCTGACAGCATCTGCGCCGGCAAGGTCGGTTTGATGATCGTCTCCATCACCGCCTCTTTCAGATCATCATAGGCAATGGCTTCATCGTGCTGGGTCGAAAGCACCACCGCATCGATCACCTTTGGCACTCCGTCTTCGTAGCGCACCGAGACCTGGGACTTGCAGTCAGGCCGCAGCCAGGAAAGCTCACCGGACTTACGCACCTCAGTCTGGCGTTTGGTCAGCAGGTGGGCATACTGAATCGGCATCGGCATCAGACCGTCGGTCTCGTTGGTGGCGTAACCGTACATCAGGCCCTGATCCCCCGCACCCTGATCGAGATCGAGGCCACTGCCTTCGTTGACACCCTGGGCGATATCGGGGGATTGCTTGTCGAGAGCCACCAGCACTGCGCAAGCATTGCCGTCGAACCCCATGCGACCATCGTTGTAACCGATGTCGCAGATCGTATCGCGCACCACCTGGGTGTAGTCGATGTTGGCCTGACTGGTGATCTCCCCGGATATCACCGCCATGCCGGTGTTGACCAGGGTCTCGCAGGCTACCCGAGAGAGAGGATCCTGGCTAAGCAGGGCGTCGAGAATCGCGTCGGAGACGTTGTCGGCCACCTTGTCGGGATGACCTTCTCCAACCGATTCTGAAGTGATGATGTAATCGCGTGCCATAGGGAGTTTCTCCTTGATCTGTTTTTTGTTGGATGAGCGTTTAAGGGAAATTCAGTCAGCTTCGAGCTGCTTCGGTTCACTCACTGGGTTTGCGGAAATGCATGATAGCCCAACTGAGGAAGCCCTTGTCTCCGGCCTCCACCCAGTGGCCGAGGCCACTCAACATGCGTTCGATGTAGGGCGTGGAGACCTTGCCTTCGAGTTCACCGCGGGTGCGCTCCAGCTCCTCGCGCACACGGCCGTAGTGGGTGACCAGGTGTTCGGTCAGTTCGATGACTTCTACTTCACGCAGGCCATGGCGTGCCGCCGCCTGGCGGTAGAATCCAATAGCACCGAGACTGTTAAGATGGATGCGATCGTACACCGGCTGCAGTACACCATCGGGGCAGTCGTCGGCCTGCATCGGGTCGGTGAAGATCAAGTCGCCGCCGGAGCGCAGTATACGGGCAACCTCACCGATAACCCGCTCGCGCTCGCCACTATGCAGAATGGCGTCCTGGGACCAGACCAGATCGAAGCTGCTGTCGGGTGCCGGTATCGATTCGAAGCTGCCGTCGACCACGTCGATCAGGGTATCGAGCCCCTGCTCGCGGTTCATCTCCCGATTGCGCTCATTCTCTTTTTCGCTGAGATTGAGGGCGGTGACGCGACAACCGTAGGTTTTGGCCAGATAACGAGCAGCACCACCGTAGCCGGCGCCCAGATCGAGTACTCGGCACTGGGGACCAAGCCCTTTGATCTGTGCGGCGATGCGCTGAACGGTACGATGGCTGGCCTCGGCAATGTTATCCCGAGATGTCTCATAGAGGCCGATGTGGATATCCTCGCCGCCCCAGACGTGGAAATAGAAATTGTCCGCATCATCGCTGTTGTAGTAGCTGCGGGCGGTTTCGACGACTTCCGAATAACCGTAGCTCATTCCACTTCTCCCCCTTCCTTATAGCTTTTTTCCGCCACATGGATGAAAAAATCGGGCTCCTTGCCCTGGTGAGTCTCCTGAAAGTCGCCGTAGGTGGTGACGCGTTGGAAGCCCACTTCATGCAGCAGGCGGCGCACGTAACTCTTGCGCAGCGGAAACATGTTGAGATGGTAGACATGATCGCCGGGGAACTCATAGCGGAAGCGGGCCAGGGAATCGTCCACGTATTCAGGCGTAGCGCGCACATTCTCACCACAGTAGTAATAGTTGTGGCTGGGTTCGATCTGTTTGTCGAGCAGAGCGTCGTAATTACGCTGATCGAGAATCAGGATGCCGTCATGGCGCAGCGTGGCATAGAATTCGGCCAGGGCCTTACGACGGTCGTTCTCGTCATGCAGATGGGTGAAGGAGTTTCCGAGACAGATCGCGGCATCGTAGTAGTCGTGTACATCCTTGTTGAGCCAGCGCCAGTCGGCCTGCACGGTCCGCAGGATCTGGTCCCGATTACGGGCATTATCGAATGCTTTGGCCAGCATCACCGGACTGCCATCGGAGCTGGTGACATCGAAACCAGCCTCGAGCAACTGCACGGAGTGATAGCCCGTTCCGGTTGCCACGTCGATAACCTTCTTTGCGCCATGCTCGCGCAGTTTCTTGATAAAAAAGCCGCCTTCGCTTTCAGCGCGGCGGTTCCAGTCGATCAACTGGTCCCACTTCTCGACGAAGTTATGAACATATTCGGTTTGATATTTATTGGTATCACGTACAGTCAACGGATCCTTGCCGTAATCCTGTTTTGCTTGTATTTGGGCCATAACAACTCCTTCCCCATTCAGGATAAGCATGTTGTAAAAGGCACGAGCGGCAAACTGGCACCTTATGTTGTCATCGGAGCTAACTGCCGCCAGCCCCGGCGTATTTCTAAAGTCGATAGGTGCTGAAGCGCACCAGGATGTGTGGATCGAGTCCACCAAGAACACACAGAACGTGTGAAAAAGAATGCGATCTTGCATCGCTTTTGGCCGAGGATAAAATGATTCGCCTCGATTCGACCTACCAGACGGTAGGAATGGAGATATCCTAACGAAACTACAGAATATTTCTACTCCGAACTGTGATTTTTATCGATTGGGTTAGCATTTTTTTACTGAACACGCCTTAAAAACTCTTTGCATTACAATACAGTAGTGTGCCATCCATTTCGCTGGGACATTGCCTAAACAACCCAACATCAAAGCAATCCCGGCCCGGTCGCGACTGCATCTCGAATGCATGACCTGATTTCTGTATTGGACGTTCCCGGTCACACCTCGACCTTATAGTTCAGCGACAATTCATCACCCGGTAACCCACGTATGCCCCAATTTTCTTTTGGGGTTTCAAAGAGGGTGATCTCGACGTCCTGTTCACGAATACCGCAGGTTTCCGCAATATTCCGGTACAAGGCCCGGATGAACGCCTTTTTGGCTGCCACACTGCGCCCCTGGAAAAGGGAGACCTCGATGACCGTATATTCCCTGGAGCGATCCTCGGGATAGATAAAATCCGCCGGATCCAGGGCGATGAAACGCTGGAAACGTTTCTCGGGCGGGTATGCCAGAGCTTCGATCAGACTGGCCTGAATCGCCTCCGACAGGTTGTTGCGGTGCTTACTGAGACTGTCTCTCAATCCATAGATTTTGACTTGTGCCATGATTCCTCACTCGATCGATGGTCAACGGATTCAAATGATGTGCCTCATCACGCTGCGGATGGGGCAGTTGTTTTTTAGTTTTTAAGTTTACCTGATTACCCACTTTACTCAGCCAGTAGATCAGTCGCCGATAGTAGTTTTGAGTGTTGAGTTTTTAGTTTTGAGTGGATGAGTTCGCTGCGCTCACCGCTATTGATATCCCCTTTCCCACCCGGGAGA
>JARRNW010000043.1:0-12821 GCA_037384565.1 Candidatus Thiodiazotropha sp. | reverse complement strand
CTTTCCAAGGGCTGCAACGCGGCAATCGTGGCTTGAGTGGCTTCCCGCAGGGCGAGGTAGGCGATTTAAATGCCAACTCAAGACATGCCTCGTCTAAATGTATGATTTGTATAGGACACCACACTAGGATGGGCGATTCTCTGGCCGTCGTACAGCAGCAGGTCCGGGGTTGGCCCAGTTGCGCCAGGGCCTTAAACAGAACGGGAATCTTGTTGCAGGAGAGCAACCCAGGGATGTATGGGAAAAGGGTTTGTAATATACTGAGTGTTGTTAAAGATTCTGCGGCTCTGGTCGCTAACTGCCGGTATCCCAAGTCAAGGATGATGCCATCCACCATAGTCCAGTCACACTTAATGAAGTCACACCATAATGTCAGTTGAGTTATTCAATAACGGTAGCCACATCTGCGTGGCATTCAGGGATTTAGTTTCCGGCGAAGCAGTGCAAGCCAATCAGTTTCTAATATACGATCACCAGCATGCGGCACTGATCGATCCGGGTGGAGAGTTGACCTACTCCCGGCTGTTCATGGCGATCAGTGATTATATGAATGTAAAAAAGCTCGACTATGTGGTGGCTTCCCATCAGGATCCGGACATCGTCGCGTCGGTCAACAAGTGGCTGGTCGGCACGGATTGCAAAGTGGTAGTGCCGGCGCTGTGGGAACGTTTCATTCCCCATTTCACCCGACCGGGTCGCCTGGTCAACCGGGTCATACCGATTCCGGATGAGGGCACCAATCTGCAGCTCGGTAACATCCGTATGAAGGCCTTACCGGCGCACTTTCTCCATGCAGAAGGCAATTTTCAATTCTACGATCCTCTTAGCAAGATTCTCTTCTCCGGTGATCTCGGCGCTAATCTGCCGCCTGGGGATCTCAATGCACCGGTTCGTAAGCTCCCGGACATCCTTCCCTACATGGAGGGTTTTCATCGCCGTTATATGAATTCCAATAAGGTCTGTCGTCTGTGGGCCAACATGGTTAGGCAACTCGATATCGATATGATCGTGCCGCAACACGGGCGAGCCTTTATCGGTAAAAAAGTGGTTAAGGAATTCATCGACTGGATCGAAAACCTGGAGTGTGGCGTGGATCTGGTTACCCAGGCCAACTATCGAGTGCCCTAAGTCGGCTCAGCCGAACCAGAAGTTGAGACTTTTCTCGAGGAATTCCGCTACCGGCATGTAGTGGGAACCGTCGCATGAGAAGGTCAATCCCAACATCCCGTTCATGATGTTGATCGATGCACTGCGCAGGTAGATGGTTTCATCGGCGAATCGCAGTGCTTTGAACTGCTCCAGGATCTCCCGCAACTGTTCCCGGCTGACCTTGGCGCGCGGCGGGTACGGGTGCAGCGGATAGGCCAGCACGATGTCCGTATCGATAATCTCCTCGACCCCGTGAATGTGATAGGTGTAGGGATTCTCGATCTGCCAGAATGAGCAGCGTCCGCTGGAGTAGTGGATCTTGCAGTGAAAGATGCCGTGTTCGGTGATCAGATCGTAGACCGTGTTGTTGACCGAATCGATATGCTCGTCGAGACGGCTCTGAATCCTTTGCTGCATGAACAGCTGACCTCTGACCGCGGGATCGCCTTTGAACTGCTGCCACTGGGGCAGACTCTCCGCCGTACCGTTGGCGTCAGCCAGTTTGTCCAGGGAGAAATCGGCGGCAATGAACCCCATGAGCACTTCATCCTGGCGAACCGCCTGCAGCGCGGTGACACACTCTCGGTGTGAAAATTGGCTGTGATAGACCGAGGAGAGCATGATGCCTTTGAAAGGGAGATTGTTCTTCAGGTAGGGGCGGTCCGAAAGGTCTCTTCCTCGCCAGCCGAGGTCCCGGCCATCAGCGCTGACCAAGGAGGATATCTCCTGGCCCTGCAGATCCCAGGCATAGAGAAATTCACAATGGGTGATCTCGGTGATGTGCTGGCTCAGCACCTCATCCAGGCGATCCGCGTCCTCCCAGACGGGTACGCATAAACTGGCCAGTTTCGACAGGGGTTCACCGATGGCGCTGGCCAGGGCGTCCTTTTTCGAGAGGATGATCTGCTTGATTTGGGTCATGGTAACAATTTCGGGGGTTTTTCTTATATTCGATTCTGTATCGGGTTGGCCGGACATCCGGCGCGCGCTACCGGGTGTACAGAAGCGGACGGCGTTTGTGTGTACAATCAACTGTTCTTTATACCAAAAAATGCTGTTAAAGGATCTCTTCCGTGACCCCACTGAAAAATGACCGCTTTCTCCGCGCCTTGTTGCGCGAACCCGTCGACATGACCCCGGTTTGGATGATGCGCCAGGCCGGACGATATCTGCCGGAGTACCGCGCGACACGTGCCAGGGCGGGCAGTTTCATGGACCTGTGTCGCAATCCTGAATTGGCTTGTGAAGTAACTCTCCAACCCCTGGAGCGTTACCCACTGGATGCGGCCATTCTGTTCTCGGATATCCTCACCGTGCCTGACGCTATGGGTCTGGGTCTCTACTTCACCGAGGGGGAGGGGCCCCATTTCGAACGCCCGGTCACGGACGAGGCGGCGGTGGCTGCCCTGGGTCTTCCGGATATGACCAGCGATCTGGGGTATGTCATGGATGCGGTGCGCACCATCCGCCGGGAACTCGACGGACGGGTCCCGTTGATCGGCTTTAGTGGCAGTCCCTGGACCCTCGCCACCTACATGGTCGAAGGGGGCGGGACGAAGAACTTTTCCAAGGTGAAAGGTATGCTGTTCGATCGTCCGGATCTGATGCATCAACTTCTGAGCAAGGTCGCCAGGGCGGTGACTGACTACCTCAATGCGCAGATCGAGGCAGGGGCTCAGGCAGTGATGATCTTCGACACCTGGGGGGGTGTCCTGACTCCGCAACACTACCAGCACTTCTCCCTCGATTACATGCGGCAGATTCTACAGGGTCTCACCCGGGAGGCGGACGGCCGGCGGATTCCGACTATTCTATTTACCAAGGGGGGCAGTCTCTGGCTCGAGAGCATGGCCGACAGCGGTTGTGACGCCCTGGGTATCGACTGGACCCTGAGTCTGGCGGATGCGCGTCGCCGGGTGGGTGAGCGGGTCGCCTTGCAGGGCAACCTGGATCCCTGCACCCTGTATGCCTCTGCGGAGCGGATCCGCGAGGAGGTGGCACAGGTTCTTGCCAGCTACGGTCAGGGTACCGGGCACGTGTTCAATCTGGGACACGGTATCCATCCGGAGATCGATCCGGAGCATGCCGGTGTGTTTGTCGAGGCAGTGCATGAATTGAGTCTTCCCTACCACGCTTCAGCCTGAGGTCTAGCCTATGCGAGTCACGATTCTGGGATTGGGTCTGATGGGTCTGCCGATCGCGCACCGTCTGATCCAGAAGGGGCACGAAGTCACGGCCTGGAACCGCACGCTTTCCCGGCTCGAGCAGGCGAAAACCGAAGGCATACCGATCGAGGCGGATCTGCGCAAGGCGGTGGAAAACAATGAATTGCTGCTGTTGACCCTGAGTGATGCCGAGGCGATTGATTCGGTGCTGTTCTCACCCGACCTGGAAGGGTGCCTGGAGGGTAAGACGGTGATCCAGATGGGTACAATCTCGCCGGATGAGAGCCGGGGGCTTGCGCAACGGGTTCAGGCATCTGGCGGTGAGTATCTCGAGGCCCCGGTGCTGGGGAGTATACCGGAAGCACAGTCGGGTGAACTGATCGTCATGGCTGCCGGGCCTGAGTCGGTCTACCATCACTGCCTGCTGTTGTTTCGGGGCTTGGGCAAGGAGGTCGATCGGGTGGGCAATGTGGGTCAAGCCGCCGCGGTGAAGCTCGCCATGAACCAGTTGATCGCCGCTCTGACGGTGGGTTTTTCCCAGAGTCTTGGACTGGTTAAGGCGGAAGGGGTGGAAGTCGAGCAGTTCATGAAACTGCTGCGTGAAAGCGCCTTGTATGCCCCGACCTTCGATAAAAAATTGCAGAAATACCAGGAACACGACTATACCAAGGCGAATTTTCCACTCAAACACCTGATCAAGGATGTGCGCTTGTTCAAGCAGGTGGCGGAATCCTCGGGAATGAATGCGGAAGTCGCCGACGCCACACTGAATGTTCTGCTCAAGGGACAGGAGGCGGGTTACGGGGAGGACGACTATTCGGCACTGTATGAGGCGATCAATCCGGGTTTCGATGCGGAAACGGATATCGGATGCTAGGATCCGGCCCAAGCCGTGACACGGAGATTGATATGAAGATCGCCATGAGTGGTGCCAGCGGATTTGTGGGTCAGCATCTGGTGCTAGCCCTGAAGCGCCAGGGGCATCAGGTCGTGGCCTTGCGCCGGGTGGATTTCAAGCAATCGGTATCCCATCTGAGTCGCCAGATTCAAGGCTGTGATGCGGTGATCAATCTGGCCGGTGAACCCATCAACCATCGTTGGACGGATCAATACAAACAGGCCATGGTGTCGAGCCGGGTTGAAACCACCCGGCAGTTGGTTGCGGCCATGGCGGCTCTTGAAATCCCTCCCAAGACGTTTATCTCGACCTCCGCCATCGGCGCCTTCGACGATCATGGTCGCTATACCGAGGATGATTCCCCAAATGCAGAAGACTTTCTCGGCAGACTGGCAAAGGACTGGGAAGCGGCAGCCCGGGAAGCCGAACAGCTGGGTATACACACCCTGATCTTTCGTCTCGCTCTGGTGCTGGGGCCGGACGGTGGTCTGATGAAGCAGCTCCTCACCCCGTTCCGTATGGGGCTGGGTGGACCCATCGGTGACGGTCATCAGTCTTTTTCCTGGATCCATGTGGACGATCTGGTGGACGCTTACCTGTTTGCTCTGAAGGAACCACAACTTGCGGGTGTATTCCACCTATCGGCACCCAAACCGGTGACCAATGGGGTCTTCTCCCGTCTGTTGGGGCATGTCCTGCATCGTCCCGCAGTGTTACGGATACCCTATACGGTGCTCAGGGTGATGTTTGGTGAAGCGGCGGATGCGATGACCCGTGGTCAGTGGGTGGTGTCAAAACGCCTGCCCGAATCGGGCTTCAAGTTTCGCTTTCCGGAGTTGGAAATGGCGCTTGAAGATCTGGTCCGCCGTGTCTGAGAGTGAGTCGGTGCCAGTGACCGCGAAAAACCGTTCTTGATAACCTTCAATGGAGGAGGCTGACGGTTGCAGTAACATACGTCGCCTTTTCGAATCGATTATGGAGAAGCCTGTGAACCCAGACAGATTACCGGTTGTGGATCCCGACAAGTTGCCCCGTGTTGAACTGGAGCTGATGAATGACGTACACCGCGAAGAGATCGCATTGGTCAACGCACTGGGCGAACAGTTGCTCACCGGAGCAGACGGTCTCGTCGATGACGCGGCGATTTCTCAATGCCTGGCGGCATGGATATCCCACACCCAGGAACATTTTGAAGGTGAGAACCGCCTCATGCAGATCCACGGGTTCCCGCCTTTTCCGGTGCACAAGGGGGAACATGATCAGATGTTGACTCAGTTAACCCAGATCGAGCGGACCTGGCAACAGGACCGGGATGCGGCGGCTCTGGCGAAATTCCTCTATGAGACCTGGTTGCCCTGGTTCGATACCCATGTAAAAACCATGGATACGGTTACCGCCGGCTTTCTAAACCGGGTGATGCAGTCGTAGCGTATCGAATCAGGGCGGGATGAACCCGCCCTGATTGAATCAGCCGATTACCACCGAGATCACGATTCCTAAAATAAGAATGGCAATTGCGCCCGCGATGGCTTTGTCACTACCTAACATGGCGAAGTCCTCCGACTATTTAACTGGGACAAACTTATGCGTCTCGACCGAAGCGACCGTTGTAGAAACGGCCTGTGTCATACGGCCCATAATGACCGGGTAACTAAAAGGTTAATGCTTCACAGGCCCGCATGAACTGACCTAAGTCAAGGAAATGTAGGGTCATTTTCAATTCTTGAAGGGTTTAGCGTATTCCCGCCACACACCTAAAGTAAGGGAAATGACTCACCTGCATTCCATCCTCTATTAATAATATGCGGAAATGTGACCGGAAATCGGATGACAAAATTATGGTTTTGTACTGTTCCAACCGGTGTGGGTAGTGTCCAAAAGGGGCTTTCAGCACGTTTTTCGTGGTACAAATAGAGGATTTACCGAATCGTATTATTGAGGATCAGAGGGCAAGATGAATCTGCTGTTTAGTCAGATGCCAGGTCGGCACGAGCGCCATGCGATGCGCAAACACAACAACCCACTGTTTCAGGAGCAGCAGCGGCAGTTGACCCAGAGTGAGCTGACGGAGGCCCAGCGACTCGATCATGAAGAGCTTGTGGCCTATATCGTCGATCTTCGCAAGCTGGTCGGTGAGGCCATAGCGCTGGGTCCTCACGAGCAGAGCGAGGTCATCCTGGACCTGAAGGAACGACTGGACAAATATTACGAACAGGCCTGTCGCCTCGCCGATGACCAGTCATCCAACAAGCAGGCGATTCGCAAATTGGTCGAGGTGATCATGCGTTCGGTGTGGAAGGGGGCGGGTAACGATAGTGTCGCGCATCAGGAGCTTCAGCAGGAGGAGACTGCCCGGGCCACGCACTATGAACTCCTGGAGACGGCATTGGTGGCAGACCTTCTGGATCCCGATTCCTTGATCCGTAACGACGAGTTACTACCCGTACTCCTCAGCGCTCCCGAGGAGGAGTTCAGGGAGGCGATTAACCTGTTCGATCCCGACCAACTCAACGCAATCTGCGAGCAAGGTGAGTCTCTACTCGCACAGGCAACCGCAGAGGAGGCGTGGCAGCAGGCTAAGGTCCGGTTCGCGGAATTGGAACGATTGCGCGATTCCCTTGTGTCCTGAGGCCATTACTCTTCCCAATCGAATTCCAGCCTCCAGCCTTTTTGATTGCGCACGTTATGATTGGTTTTGCCCGTCCCGTCGGCATCCGGCACCGCTTTGCTTAAATCCCGTATCCGGTAAGCATACAGGCCAGGGGTGACACCTAGCTTTTAGAGATTGCGTCGGATTATCTGCTGAGTCCGAGGTGGATAAAGTGTCGGAATGTTTTACATTGAAAGAATGTTAGATCACTTAGTCTTTTGATTATTCGGCCTATTTTCAAATGGCATATAATATGCTTCAGTCAAAAACGAGTTTAACCATGAATAAAGGAACTAATCATGACTCTTACTAAAACACTCCTCTCTACCCTGTTATTTCTGCTTGTCGGCGCTTTTCATTCCGCTCATGCCACTGCTCTCTACTACACTTTTGAAGGAATTCAAAGAGATGGTGGCTGTGGAGTACACTGCGCTACCCCTATTCCCGGGACTGAATTTGGGGATACTTTCTCTTATACGTTTTTGGTTGAAGATGAACCTCAGTCTTCCGTATTTGATGGGATTGATGGACTGGGCATATATGAATATACGCAGAGTGCACAGCTGGTGAATGGAACTGGCCTGATACTCGATGATGGAAGGACAAACCTGGGTGCCTCCGATAATTTGTATTCTCGTGTTGGGGTGAATCCAAAAGGGCAAATCGTGCAAATGGATTTTAATTTTTTTGGGCTTGCTTTGAATGGTTCAGTCGCCATTCATTCCTATTTCTATCCGGAGAACATGCCGGAATCCCAGATAAGTTCATACGAAGATTTTACGAATTGGGCGGTTGGTAACCTGGTCTCGGTTGATAATAATTTATTGATCGACAATGCTGATGGGGGAAGGGATAGCTACCCAGCCTTTGCCAGACTTGAGTTGACAAGTATTTCCGAGGTAGGCCCGTCCTCAGTTCCTGAGCCTTCTAGCATTGTGCTGGTGGCCTTTGGGTTATTGTTCATGACGCTTTTTGGAGTGCCAAAAAAGCTGATGTCCAGGTGATCGGTTCGTTCATCGGTCGGCAAAGTCCTGAGTCCAGTAGATTCGGTACTGAGCGCTGGGATTCTCCGCTACGCCGGTACCGATCTCAGTCATGAGGGAGCTCATCAGGTTGGCGCAATGACCAGGACTGTTCAGCCAGCCGGTCATTGCGTCTTCCGCCGTGGCATAGCCGGCGGCAATGTTCTCCCCATAGGCTCGCCAGATATATCCCGCCGCTGTTATACGATCACCAGGGCTCGAGTTGTCCAGTCCGGTGTGACTGAAGAAGTCGTTTTGCGCCATGGAGTCTGAGTGGCCTTGGGCCGCGGTTTCCAGGTCGCAATGCCAGGCCAGGGCGGGTACCGCCGGATAGCTCGTGTCTCCGCATTGTCGCGCAACGGCCCGTGCATTATTCACCAGGGTGAGCATCTCCTTGTCCTGTACGGACATACATTGATCCATGGTCTGTTGAGTAGTGGCGCCCAGGTTATAGGCACTGCCGGTGGTAAATTGCCAACTATCGGTACTCACTGGGTTGCCCGACAGGTCACGGGGATCGTCGCTTAGCACCACCGTGTACAGGGTGGTCGCTTGAAGGGCCGCATCGGGTGTGAAGGTGAGGGTGTGGGTATCGGTATCGTAGCCGAGACTGCCGCTGACCGGGTTGCCGGACTGCATCAGTTGCAGACTCGAGTCCGGGAGCAGATCCGAGTCGAGAGGCTCGTTGAAGCGTATCCATACCTGGGTGTTGGTTGCCACATCGACGGCTTCTGGTTGCGGCGATTGCGCCTCTATCCCGGGTGCTGTGGTATCCGCCGGTGGCACCACGGTGAACTGGAAGCCGAGGCTGACCGTGTCCGTGCCATCGCTGACACTGAGCTGAACTCCAAGCAGGGAGGATTCGCTGACATCCGGGGCGATCAGGGTGAGGGTGGGGCCGTTGACAGCGACCAGGTTGAGGGGTTCGCCGAAGCTCTGTGTCCATTGGTAGGTGAGGGTGTCCCCGTCTGGATCGCTGGAGGCACTGCCGTCGAGTACCAGTGTGGCGCCCGATGACACCTCCGCGTCCCCTTGGATGTCTACCATTGGAGGGGTGTTTGCCGGACTCTCGGGAACCGGCTCGGGTTCCGGAGTGGGTGTATCGTCGGTGGCCGGCGGTGTCTCTTGGTCTGGATCCGTTGGATCATCTGCGCTCGGCTGCCCCTCGTCGACGGGGTCTTGAGGGGTATCATCGGAAGGCTGCCCATCCTCCTGAGACGTATCATCCGTTGTGCTGGTTGATCCTGAATCACTGGAACCGCCCCCACCACAGGCGCTTAATATTAGGCAGAGTGTTATCGGGAGCAGAATTGAAGCACATCGTTTGATCAGCATGCCACCGTGTCCAGGGGTTGTGTGGATGATCCGAATCATCGGCCGGAGTCGGCAAAACTCCAGGTACTGGCGCACATTTTGATAGTTGTTTGATTAACTCCTTGTGTGATAGGAACAATTCGATTATGGTTTTTATTCAAACCATGATTAAAAGCCAAACATTTGATCTGTTTGGATGTTCTTGCCTGCAGGGTGTTTGGTGCCAAGATAGAATCCACAATATAGGATTTTAGATATGAAAGGGATTTTAACTATGAAAAGACTGATTCTTTCGGTTGTTGGGATTGTCTCCGTCCATTTTTCCTTGATGGCGCATGCGGTGAATCTCTCTCAGGATGGAACCGGCCAGGTCCTGCTCTACCCTTACTACAACGTTAACCAGGGGAATATCACCTTTGTTTCGGTGACCAACACCGAGAATGTGGCAAAAGCGGTAAAGGTGCGTATCCGGGAAGCCGTTGGTGGAGAGCGTGTTTTCGACTTTACACTATACCTGTCACCCAGGGATGTATGGGTCGGGGCGTTAACCCGGCAAGGCGATGCAATCAGGGTGTCGGTACCCGCAGATACCACCTGTTCGGTACCTGAACGTTCGGTGCTCACCGCGATGGACTTCAGCACCGATCGAATTTCGGATTCTTATGATCCGGATGAAAGTGGCAGTCAGAGTACCTCGGAGGTGCTGGAGCGGATATCCGAAGGCTATATTGAAGTTTTCGAACTGGCGGAGCTGCCGACGACTGATGGCGCTAAGGATATCGCAGATGCGATCACTCATAACCGGTATTCCTCAACTGGGGCACCAGAGGATTGCTCCGTTCCTGTCCTGTTCAATGAGACAACCGGTCTGGGTGCGATCCTTGATTCAGGAACGGTCAGTGCAGGTGGTGTGTCTCAGGACTTTCAGCCGCCCGGGGGCGGATTGTACGGAAGCGCCGCCATTTTCAACTCAGCTTCGGGTATCTACTTTCCATACAATGCCTCTGCGTTGAGGCGGTTCGCTTCCAACCCGATCTGGTGGCCCCAGAACAGTGACGTATTCAGTCATGTGGAGGGGGTTGCGACAGCGGGCGAGGACAGTGCGGGTAATGCGATCTCCAACTACACTACGGCGGACAGTGGCAGTACAGTGCCCTCGGCAGGCGGGACACTGAACCGTGACCTGCCAGATTTGAGCACCCCTTCGATATCAGAAGTGACCGCGGACAGCTCAGCGTATACGGCGTTCACACATGTGGCCGCGTCGGATGAGCAAGCGATTAACAGCGGTAGCTTCGGTGGATCCGTACCGAATGCCAGCTTCGACAAGGCATCGGCCGTCTCGGCGGCCCTGACGGGAAACCGGATCATGGGTGACTACATCACTTCGGATAGTTACGGGACAGACTGGGTTGTGACCTTCCCGACGCGCTATACCAAAGTTTCGGACACGGAAGTGAATCCGCCCTTTTACAGCAGCGAAACGGTAGCTACCGGGAAGGCTTGTGCGTTCCTGCTCATCGATTCCTGGGATCGCGAAGAAAAGAAAAACAACGATGTATTTTTTATGCTGCCGCCAAATATGGCAAATATGTGTCATGCAGTGAATGTGCTATCGGCAAGTAACGAAGTAAACGGATACTCTGAAGTCCTGTCTTCCAAGGCGGTGCAATACACTTTGCCACTGGATTTTGCCGATGGTTGGGGTTATATCGATATGAGTGCTTATTCAACAACTCCGACAGTTTTCAATGCAGGTGACGCGAGTGGGGCAATCAGCGGTCTTCCGGTTCTGGGGTTCGTGGCCGTAGCGGATAGGGTGTCTGGTGTTGAGCGGGGAGGTGTGTTTCCTTTGCGTGTCACATTTGATGAGCAGTGAATACAATTGCAATACGATATCGGGAACAACCCGGGGTAGGTGTTGTTGTATAGGATTTTCGTTAAATCGAAACTTCTCGTCCCCCCGGTTTTCCGTGAGATCCTGTGCCCGTTGGAAATTCCCGTGGGTTACTCTCCTATTAAACGTTCATTAGGATTGGACTATGTTCCATTCTATCTATATACCGATTCAGCTCGTTGTTCTGCTGTTTTCAACACAGGTTCTTGCTTATCAGTCCGCCGATGATAACTGGACCGATCAGAACCAAAGAGTTGTTGAGGATTTCAATGCGGGAGACTACGACTCAGCTCTAGTACGCGCAATGGAGCTCCTGAAATATGCTCAGGATAACCCTGATCCTGATCGATACAATATTTCAAGCAGTTTAAATAACCTAGGCATGATTCATCTAAAGCTGGGGAATTACGAAGAAGCAGAAAAAGCTTTCAAAGAGACGCTTGCGATACGAATAGAAGAATACGGCTTATCAAATACTCTGGTTGCGGTCACTACCAATAATCTCGGTGGTGTTCTTCAGAAGGAAAAGAAATATTCTGAATCGGAACAGTATTTTCGGAAATCGCTTAGGATAAAAGAAGAAAATGGTGATACTTCAAGTGAATCATATGCAAAAACTCTGGACAATATTGGAACGGCATTGATGCACCAGAAAAAATATGCTGAAGCAGAAGGCTTTTTGCTTAAATCATTTGTTTTGAGAAAAAGGTTATTCGGTTTAGATCATCCAATGATTGCAGTCAGTTACATGAATTTAGCATCCCTGAGACGGTATACGAATGATTATAAGGATGTTGAATCATTGTATCAGAATGCCCATATGATCTTTAAAAAGAACCTGGGAGAATACCATCCCAATACAATGCTTGCCTTTAAAAACACCGTGTCTTTTTATCGAGAAACTCAAAAATCAGAAGATCCTGTCGCTTTGGCCAAGTCTCTCCTGCAATAACTTTCAGTTTATGATGATCATCCAGTATTGCGCAGTCCCGCCGAGATGGCGTTGATGGTGCGCAGCAGCGGGGTCAGCCACAGATCCCGGGCTTCATCGCTGAGTTCCGGATCGCGATAACGTTTCAAGGTTTCGAGTTGAATGTGATTCAGCGGCCCAAGGTAGGCGTTGCGTCGTTTTATCGACTGTTGTAGCACCGGATCCTCGTCGAGCAGCGCGTCGAGTTGGGTGATCTCAAGGACCTGCCGTTTGGTGCGCTCAAACTCATCGCGGATGTCGTTGAAGATGGTTTCCCGGTGGGTCTTGTTCCGGTACAGGCGGGCATACTCCCAGGCGATGTTCATATCGGACTTGCTCAGCGCCATCTGGGTATTGCTCAGCAGCATATGAAAGAACGGCCACTCCTGGTACATACGTCGTAGCTGCTTGAGCCGCCCGGGTTTGTTGTTGCGCCAACCCTCCAGGGCGGAGCCGATACCATACCATCCGGGAATGCTTTGGCGTGCCTGACCCCAGCCAAATACCCAGGCGATCGCCCGCACCGAGGATTTGGTACGGTTGCCCTTTGAACGGTGAGAGGGCCGTGAGCCGATGTTCAGTTGGGCGATCTCGCTGAGCGGGGTAGCCTCGTAAAAGTAATCGAGGAAGCCGGGGGTCTGTTCGGTCAGGTGACGAAACTGCTGTTCGCTGAGTTCGGCGATTTCGTCAAGAATCTCAATGAACGTGTCATTTACCGGCTCGACCTGCCGGACCACGCCCTGACTGGCCTTGAAC
>JARRNW010000042.1:0-19286 GCA_037384565.1 Candidatus Thiodiazotropha sp. | reverse complement strand
TCGGGCAACGATACGCTGGAGGGCCGGGGAGGGGTCAATCACTTGTCCGGCATGGATGGCAACGATAGCCTGCGTGGCGGTTCGGGTGTCAGTAATTTGAATGGTGGTGAAGGCGACGACACCTATCTCTACGGCGTAGGCGATGGTGACTGTTATATCATCAACCACGATATTCGAGGTGGCGTGGATGTGTTACGCTTTCTTGAAGGCATTCGTCCCGACGAGCTGAGCGTGACCCGGGACAGGACGAATCTCGTATTGACAGTGAACAGTGGCGTCATCACGGTTGTCAGCTATTTTCAGAATGGGGGCAACAATAGTGACGTGCTGAATGCTATAGAGTTTTTCGATGGCACCCGCTGGGGCTATGACGATGTGATGTCTCGCTTGATACTCGGTACACAAGGCGCGAATACCCTTTACGGTGACGCCGTTGACGATCAATTCAATGGATTTGGCGGCGACGATACGTTGTTCGGCGCGGACGGAAACGATCAGCTTCGAGGCGATGAGGGTCGTGACCGGCTTTATGGAGAGATGGGTGATGACGTCCTGGAAGGTGGCGCGGATGACGATTGGCTCTACGGAGGCGAAGGCAACGACCTTCAGGATGGGCAGGGTGGTGACGATATCCTAATCGGCGGTTTGGGCGATGACCGCCTTCAGGGCGGCGTCGGAGATGACCGGTACTACTTCAGTGTCGGAGATGGCCGGGACGTGATTGATAATACCGGTGGCGGTTTCGATTGTCTCTGCTTTTCGGATCTGACTCAGGATCGACTCGACTTTTATCAGGATGGAGACGATCTGGTCGTTTGGGTCGATGGGGATTCCGGTCAGTCGGTTCGGGTGCTCAATCATTTTCTGGATGCGGATGTCGGAATTGATGTGATCGAGTTGATCGATGACCGGACAATGAGTGCGGAACAGATCGCCGCCTTGGTCGTGCCCATGCCACAAGCCGGGAATGGAGCTACCGATGAACCGGGTTCACCGCCTCAAGAGGACACGATTGCGGATACCGTTGTGCCGCAACCAAGTGGTGATGCCGTACTGACCGGATTGGACGCAGACGAAGTGTTGATCGCCGGGGCAGGCGATGATACCTATCTCTACACCGGCGGTGTGGATGTCCTCGAAGAAACTTCCGGTGTGGATACGCTGCGTTTTGAAAACGGCATCACCTTCGATCAAGTGGCCTCCGGTCTGCTTATGTCAGGTAACGACCTGATTCTGAGTGTGGATGGAGGATCGGACCAGATTACTCTGCGTAATTTCTTCCTGGGCGGCGATTGGCTGGTGGAAACCATTGAGTTTGCCACCGGGGGATCGGTGTCCGCCGAGGAGATTTTTGATGTGTTCGGGTTGACGCTTCCGAACGGTTCGGATGCTTTCGATCAGGTTGTGAGTGGCACCTCGGCAAGAGATGTATTAGCTGGGCAGGAGGGCAATGATCTACTTGAAGGCTGGAGCGGTAACGACTCGCTGACAGGTGGCGCCGGAGATGATCGCCTTGTCGGGGGACTTGGGGATGATTTCTACACGTTCTCCGCGGGGGATGGTCATGATGTGATCGATAACTCGGGTGGTGGCTACGATACCCTGGTGTTTCGAGATATCGACTTCAATGAGGTGCTCAATGGACTGATGCGTTCGGGGGATGATCTGGTGGTCCAACTGGCCAGTACGAACGATCAGGTGACGCTGTTGAACTTTTTCCTGGGAGGGGATTACGCTGTCGATCGACTGGTAAAGGACCGGCGTAGAAACATCACCGCTGAGCAGATTTTTGCCCGGTTTGGTGTGGTCAATCCCGATCCCCAGGGGTCGTTGGCGATTCCGGATCTGCCTGATGAGCAGGTGTATGAGACCCAGACCCTGGGTGATTTCGACGCGGATCACTATCAGGGCTCCTCGGGCAGCGACTTCATCCATGCGGGCGGTGGTGATGATCAGATTCTGGGCAACGGGGGCGACGACTACCTGATCGGAGGTCGTGGGAGTGATCTCTACCTGATGGGCGCCCAATCGGGCCAGGATCGCATCAACAACTACGATGCCGGTGACGAGGGCGTGGATACCTTGCGGTTTGCTACCACGGACTATGAGTCCTTGTGGTTCAGTCGCGATGAAAATGACCTGTGCATCACGAACACCGGTTCGGGGGATTCGGTCACCCTGGAGCATTGGTACGACAGCACGGACTATGAGGTGGATCGTATCGAGGTTGATGGGGCTGTTTTGCTCAACCAGCAGGTTGACCAGTTGGTAGCGGCCATGGCGGCTTATAACGTGCCTTCCGGGGCCGGTGAGGTGATTCCGCAGGCGGTTCGTGAGGAACTGCAACCGGTGTTGGCAGAAAACTGGCAGGCGATGGCTTGAGCTTGAGAAACAACAGATGAGATGAAAATAGGGGGTGAGGTAAGATGTTTTGCGAGATTCTTACCTCATTTCCGTTTTCGCTTCACTGCTGGTAGTTAATGGGCTTTTGGGTTTTTTACGTCTTGAGGCCTTGCTGCAGGCAGGTACTCTTCGGCTGAACATGGCATATTTAGGTGCCGGGTTAATAATAACCACTGGCATTGAAAATCGTGCGTGTTGATTGGCTTAACGCCTCCTCATCCTCTTCTTCTTTCGGCGTGGAGAAGGAGCCGAATCGCACTTGACTTTAAAAACACTCGGTTTTCGTCATTCCGGCGTATGCCGGAGGAGTGGTGCATGGACGCACCTTTTACGGACCTAAGGATGGCATCCAGGGAACTCGCACCGTGGATCCCGGCATGCGCCGGGATGACGGTGGTATCTTTCGCCGGGATGACGGTGGTACCGTATCGCGGACTGTCTGGTCGAGGAGACTTGCCTTTTGAATTCCGAAACCCTTATAACGTACTCACACTCACATCGTAGACACCACCGATCACCAGATACTCCGATTCACCTTTGAGGGTACCGGGCAGCAGATCCGGAAAGTAGAGCAGTTTCGCGGTGGGGACCCGGGCTTCCAGGATGTAATCACCAAATTCATCGGCCCGGGTCCGATCACTGCTGAATGAATTCAGGTTGTTCAGAATCATGATGTAACGCCGCTTTTCCGGTCGATCCAATATTTCGTACTCCTTGACATGATTCGTACCGCGAAACAAAACAATCTGGTCCTTGAAGCGTTTAGCGGCTTCGTACTGGCAGTAGGTGTAGAGCAGATCGAATTGCGCCTCCAGGGCATTGGTGTTGTAGAGACCCCGCGCCCGGTCGTAGAGATAGGCCTGGTAGTGCTCGGATGATTCGTCGCCGAGGGGACCGTGATGATTTCTCGGTCTGAGCCCGAAGCGCGACTCCACCCAGCTCTTCAATACCGCGGCCTCTTTGCTGTCCGAGTCGAACATCCAGCCCCGCAGAACCCGCAGATAGTCCGCTTTGTCACGTTTGATACAGCGACTGTCGGTCGAAAATCCCGCCTCATCCAGATGATCGAGCAAAAAGCCCGATCTCATATAGTCGTGGAAGTTGTCAGCCCGGATTTTGGCACTGTCGATGGCGTCCAGTGCGGTGAAGAGTTCCCGGTGAAGCTGTTTGACGCCGTCGATTTCCAGGGGGACGGGGTGATTCTGGTAGGTCAGACTGCCGAGAATTACCGAAGGCAGATTGCAGCGGTTGATGGAGAGTCTCGCGTAGCCCGGAAGTGAAGGGGACTTTTGTAAGGTTTGTATGTGTTCATCCATACAATGACTGGGTGATTGTCGCGAACCTGACCTCATTCTGAAGTGATGTAACCTTTTATAATAATAATAAAAACAATAACTTAATCAATAATTCGATTTTTGGCATAGCGCTTGCATTTAAGAAATCGTCCAAGTGACCTTAAACGACTTCAGTCACCAAAATGATTCATCAATAGTAAGGAGATCCAACATGGCGCTGCGTCAATGTGCAATCTACGGTAAAGGCGGTATTGGTAAGTCCACCACTACCCAGAACCTGGTAGCCGGTCTGGCCGAACTGGGAAAGAAGGTCATGATCGTCGGTTGTGACCCCAAAGCGGACTCTACCCGTCTGATCCTTCACTCCAAGGCACAGAATACCATCATGGAAATGGCAGCGGAAGCTGGCACCGTTGAGGATCTGGAGCTGGAAGATGTGCTGAAAGCCGGTTACGGCGACATCAAATGCGTTGAGTCCGGTGGTCCTGAGCCCGGCGTCGGTTGTGCCGGCCGCGGGGTTATCACCGCGATCAACTTCCTGGAAGAGGAAGGCGCCTATGAAGACGATCTCGACTTCGTTTTCTATGACGTACTGGGCGACGTGGTGTGCGGTGGTTTCGCCATGCCCATCCGCGAGAACAAAGCTCAGGAGATCTACATCGTATGCTCCGGCGAGATGATGGCCATGTACGCCGCCAACAACATCTCCAAGGGTATCGTGAAATACGCCAACTCCGGTGGCGTGCGTCTGGCAGGCCTGATCTGCAATAGCCGTAACACCGACCGTGAGGATGAGCTGATTGAAGCCCTGGCCGCCAAACTGGGTACTCAGATGATCCACTTCGTACCCCGTGACAACGTGGTACAGCGCGCTGAGATCCGTCGTATGACCGTCATCGAGTACGATCCGGCCGCCAAGCAGGCTGACGAGTATCGCAGTCTGGCGCAGAAGATCATCGACAACCAGATGCTGGGACGAGAGCATTATCGGTCAGACCGCTGCCGCCGAGGCGTAAGCACTCCGACAGCAAAGATGGCGCCGGTCCCACGGGACCGGCATCAACCGATTGTTTATTTCATTGCCTGTGCATCCACAGAGTAGTGGTGGCAGGTGAAGGAGAACTTTATGTCAGAATTGACACGCGAAGAGACCGAAGCCCTTATCCAGGAGGTGCTGGAAGTCTATCCCGAGAAGGCAAAGAAAGACCGCGCCAAGCATCTCACGGTCAACGACCACGAGGTGGAGCAGTCCAAGAAGTGCATCACCTCCAACCGTAAGTCCCTGCCGGGCGTCATGACCATCCGTGGTTGCGCCTACGCCGGTTCCAAGGGTGTGGTGTGGGGTCCGATCAAGGACATGATCCACATCTCTCACGGTCCTGTCGGCTGTGGCCAGTACTCCCGTGCCGGGCGTCGTAACTACTATGTAGGCACCACCGGTATCAACACCTTCGGCACCATGAACTTCACCTCCGACTTCCAGGAGAAGGACATCGTATTCGGCGGCGACAAGAAGCTGTCCAAGATCATGACCGAGATCGAAGAGCTGTTCCCCTTGAACAAGGGCATCACCGTTCAGTCCGAGTGTCCGATCGGTCTCATCGGTGACGATATCGAGGCGGTTGCCAAGAAGACCACCAAAGATATCGAAAAGCCTGTGGTTCCGGTTCGTTGTGAGGGTTTCCGCGGTGTTTCCCAGTCTCTGGGCCATCACATCGCCAACGATGCCGTGCGCGACTGGGTGCTGCACAATCGGGATGAGGATAACAGCTTTGAGAGCACGCCTTACGATGTCACCATCATCGGTGACTACAACATCGGTGGTGATGCCTGGGCTTCGCGTACCCTGCTCGAAGAGATGGGTCTGCGTGTCATCGCTCAGTGGTCCGGTGACGGCACCGTGGCCGAGATGGAGAACACTCCGAAAGCCAAGCTGAATCTGCTCCACTGCTATCGCTCCATGAACTACATCTCGCGTCACATGGAAGAGAAGTACGGGATTCCGTGGATGGAGTACAACTTCTTTGGTCCGACCAAGATCGAAGAGTCACTGCGCAAGATCGCCGGGTTCTTCGACGAGACCATCCAGGCCAACGCCGAGAAGGTTATCGAGAAGTACAAAGTGGAGTTTGAAGCGGTTATCGCCAAGTATCGTCCGCGTCTCGAAGGCAAGCGTGTGATGCTCTACGTTGGTGGTCTGCGTCCGCGTCACATCATCGGCGCTTACGAAGATCTGGGTATGGAAGTGGTTGGTACCGGTTACGAGTTCGCGCATAACGACGACTATGACCGCACCATCAAGGAGATGGGCAACGCAACCCTGATCTATGACGACGTTACCGGCTATGAGTTCGAAGAATTCGTCAAGAAGGTCCAACCCGACCTGATCGGTTCCGGCATCAAGGAGAAGTACATCTTCCAGAAGATGGGTATTCCTTTCCGTCAGATGCACTCCTGGGATTATTCCGGTCCTTATCACGGCTACGATGGTTTCGCCATCTTCGCCCGGGATATGGACATGACGCTGAACAATCCCTGCTGGAACAAGGTCCAGGCACCCTGGCTGAAGAGTGAGGAAGAGGCAAAGGCCGCTGCGGCCGGCGCCTGATCCCTACTGACAGGTGGGTTGGGTGGAGACACCCGATCCGCCTGACAAGCCAAGGCAGAACGAATTTATTATTGTCTGAGCCGTTGTCCACGGATTAGTGGCGCGGCAGGAGAAATACCATGAGCCAAGTTGTCGATGACATCAAACCCAGCTATCCGCTGTTTCGTACCGACGAATACATCGAAACGCTGAAAAACAAACAGCAAGCCTTCGAAGAGAAGCATGATGATGAGAAGATCCAGCAGGTCTTCCAGTGGACTACCACGGAAGAGTACAAAGAGCTGAACTTCAACCGTGAAGCCCTGACCGTCAATCCGGCCAAGGCCTGTCAGCCCCTCGGCGCGGTTCTTTGCGCCCTGGGCTTCGAGAAGACCCTGCCTTATGTGCACGGCTCTCAGGGTTGTGTGGCGTACTTCCGTACCTACTTCAACCGTCACTTCAAAGAGCCGGTAGCCTGTGTCTCCGACTCCATGACCGAAGACGCGGCCGTGTTCGGTGGTCAGAAGAACATGTTCGACGGTCTGGCCAACGCCAAAGCCCTCTACAAACCGGAGATGATCGCTGTCTCCACCACCTGTATGGCCGAGGTTATCGGTGACGACCTGAACGCCTTTATCGGCAACGCCAAGAAGGAAGGTCACATCGAGCAGGAGTTCCCCACACCTTTCGCTCACACCCCGAGTTTCGTGGGTTCCCACACCACCGGTTGGGACAACATGTTCGAGGGTATTCAGCGCTACTTCACCCTCAACTTCATGGACGACAAAGAGGTCGGCAGCAACGGTAAGATCAATATCGTACCCGGCTTCGAGACCTATCTGGGCAACTACCGCGTGATGAAGCGGATGATGGAAGAGATGGGCGTCGAGTACAGCTTGCTGTGCGATCCGACCGACGTGCTGGATACCCCGGCTGACGGTTCTTACCGGATGTACGATGGTGGCACCAGCATCGACGAGGTGAAGGATGCTCCCAATGCCATCGACACCCTGCTGCTGCAGCCCTGGCAGCTGGTGAAGACCCGCAAGTTCGTAAAGAACACTTGGAAACAGCCGGCAAGCGACATCACCATTCCGATGGGCCTGGAAGCCACCGACGCGTTCCTGATGAAGGTCTCTGAATTAACCGGTAAGCCGATCTCCGAGTCCCTGACTCGTGAGCGCGGTATCCTGGTCGACATGATGACCGACAGCCACGCTTGGCTGCACGGTAAGAAGTTCGGCCTCTACGGTGATGCGGATTTCGTCATGGGCATGACCAAGTTCCTGTTGGAGCTCGGCGCGGAACCGACTCAGGTGCTCTGCAACCACGCCAATAAGCGTTGGAGAAAGGCCATGGAGCAGATGCTCGCGGACTCGCCCTATGGGCAGAACAGCGAAGTGCATATCGGCAAGGACCTGTGGCACTTCCGTTCCCTGATGTTCACCAACAAGCCGGACTTCATGATCGGTAATTCGTATGGTAAGTTCATCCAGCGCGATACCTTGCACAAGGGTAAAGAGCACGAAGTTCCGCTGATCCGCATTGGTTTCCCGATCTTCGATCGTCACCACATGCATCGTGACACCACCCTGGGTTACGAAGGCGCCATGTACATGCTGAAGACTCTGGTCAATGCAGTGCTTGAGCGTCTTGACGAAGAAACCCGTGGCATGGGCACAACGGACTACAATTACGACCTGATCCGTTAATCGACAGTCGGTGGCGCCTATCGCGCCACCGGCATCGATGAACGAATTTTGAATGAAGAATTTTGAATTAAAGAAGCGGGCGCAGCCCACAGAAATTTAAAATTCAAAATTTAAAAATTCAAAATTACCGAATGAAGTGAGGTAGAAATTGTGCCGAATGTAATGATACGTGTGAAAGACGGCGGCGGTCTCCTGTTCTATATCGCAAAGAAGGACCAGGAGGATGAGATCGCCCATGTCGAGAAGGATAGCGACACGGAGTGGGGCGGTGAAGTTGAGCTGACGGATGGTTCGAGGTACTACATCGATCCGATCAGTCCCAGACCGAACTTTCCGACAACCCTGCGTTTCAAGCGTGCTGACTAAGTTGTAACAGGAGAAATACTATGGCCTACCAGATTGTACGTGATGTTTGTACGGCTTGCGGTGATTGTGAGCCGGTCTGCCCGACTCAGTCGATCGTGCCTTTCAAGGGCGTATACAAGATCGACGCGGAAACTTGTACCGAGTGCGAAGGCGACCATGACTTGCCTCAGTGCCTTGATGTGTGCATGGAAGACGACTGCATCATTCCGGTCTGATTTTCGATAGTTTGCGTGTAACACCACCGGAGTGGCTCCGGCCACCCCGGTGATTGATAGAAGAATTACTACGAGGTGCCAACGATGAGTTCATCACCCATATCTGACGAAATTGCGTTACGGATCGGTTTGGCAGCCCGTGAATTACCTGATACCAATGCCGCGCGTCTGCTCAAGGTGCTGGATGACGCCATCGGATTGCCTCCGACCAAGGAGCGCCTGGCAACCCTTACGGTAAAGTCCTTGAAACAGGCCTGTGACGGCGAATTCTCCGATGTGGATGCCGCCGCACTCAAATCCTCCCTGGCTTGCCTGAAAGGTGAAACCGGTGGATTCTCCGAGCCCTCTCCGGAGTTGGAGCCCTATCAGGATGGGGATATGCCGAACAGTCTGCGTATCGCCTGCGCCTCCAACAAGGGTGAGATGCTGGATGGGCATTTCGGTTCCTGTCGCAGATTCCTGATCTATCAGGTCTCTTCCGACGCCATTCGTCTGATCGATATCCGCGCAACGGACGGCGATAAGGAGGCAGAGGACAAGAATGACTTTCGTGCCTCTCTGATCAATGATTGCCAGATCTTGTTTGTCGCCTCCATTGGCGGACCGGCCGCTGCGAAAGTGGTCAAGAAAGGTGCGCACCCGATCAAGGTGAAGGAGGCGGGGCCTGCTCGTGAAGAGATCACCCGGCTGCAGTCGGTAATCGATAAAGATGCTCCGCCCTGGCTTGCCAAGGTCATGGGGCAGGCGCCTGAAGAACGTATTCGCTTCGAACGTGACGAGGCAAACGCATGATTACCTCTGAGCAACTGCAGGAGATCGGGGGAGTGACTCAAACTCACGCCCCTTCGGAATCCACACTGACGCTGTTGCGCGAAAAGTATCCGCAAATCCATTTTACCTATTGCATGGATGACGACGTGGTTGCCGCGCGCCCGGTTGTTGAGTTTGAAACATTTAACCTCTACCTTATCGATAGTCGCAATCATTGTCTGAGCTTTACCCAGGACCAGGAGATTGCGACTGGGGTGGTGGTTGCCGAGATTGATGAATGATGATATCGGGCATGTTGAAGGGGGAAGACGTCACGCCGACCGCGGATTGCAGGACTTGTCCTCATCAACAGGATCGTTTACAAAAAGGACGCTGTCATCCGGGTGACAGTTGTGTGCGGGCCGTCAGCGGTCGTCAGATCGCACGTTTCTTTAAGGTGAATCCGGATCTTGCGGAGCTTTATGCTGGCGACGAGTTCTGGGAACGGCGAGCGATTGCCGCACGCTACATCTCGCAGCAGAAATTGTTGCAGATGCTTGACGATCCTGATGAGGTGGTGCGTCGTGTTCTGGCCTATCGGTTACCGGTGGATGAACTCGATCCCCTGATTCACGACCCGGATCGGGAGGTCAGAATCACCGTCGCGGACCGTCTCCCCGCCGAGGCGTTGGAACAGTTGGTGGACGACGAAGACTATCTGGTCCGACAATACGTGGCAAAAAGAATCGTCAAAGGGCGTCTGTTTCGCATGATTACTGACTCCGATCGGGAGGTCAGAAAGACGGTCGCATCGCGCCTGCCGGAAGAGAGTCTGGGTTTGATGATCCACGACCCGGAAGCGGAGATCCGCCTGGTAGTCGCTGAGCGAATCGATCCGGACTATTTGGAACCATTGCTGCACGATCACGATTGGAGGATCCGGCTCACCGCCTGCCAACGTGCTTCACTGTCAGCGATTCGTCTACTTATCGAGGACGAGGACGAAGATGTTCGAAGTGTTGCCCGGTCGCGTCTTGAAGATGAACAAACCGTGAGCCAAAATTCCGCAGGCCGGATGCCTCCGGACCCATAAACAACTCGGTTGAGAAGATGATGCACCCATTTGCCCGCTTCATAGAAATCCTTGCCAAGGGACGAAACGGCATGCGCTCGCTGACCTTTGAGGAGGCCAGGGATGCCATGCGTATGATCAGTTGCTACGACGTGGAACCGGAACAGATCGGTGCCTTTCTCATGCTGATGCGAGTCAAGGAGGAGACCGCCGATGAGGTGGCGGGTTTCACTGAGGCCCTGCGCGAAAGCCTGCCCCTGAGTGGACTGCAGATCCAGGCGTCCATTGACTGGGCGGCCTATGCCGGCAAGAAGCGGCAACTGCCCTGGTTTTTACTCGCTGCATTGATACTGGCGAAACGCGGCCATCGTGTCTTCATGCATGGTTTGTTCCGCAGTGATGAACGGATCTACGTACCCGAGGCGTTGGATGCCCTGGATATCGATACCGCGGGTTCCCTGGCGCAGGCTGAGCAACAGCTTTCGAACCAGGGTTTCAGCTACCTGCCGATCAGCAAACTCTCACCCTTGACCGGGCAACTGATCGGATCCCGGGAGTTGTTGGGTGTCAGGTCCCCGTTACAAACCGTTGCGCGGATGTTGAATCCGTTTTCCGCACCTCTGAGCTTGATCGGAGTGTTCCACCCTAATTTCGCCGAGATTCACCAGCAGGCCGCTCACAAGATCGGGCAATCATCCGCGCTGATCTGCAAGGGCGAGGGTGGAGAATTCGAACGTATTCCGGATCGTGAGGTTAGCCTCTACGGGGTAGGCAGGGATGGCCTTTGGAATGAGAGTTGGGATAAACTCAAGGAGCCAGATGCCAGCGTCAAGCCTGCTAGACTCAATCTGAACCATTTTCGGTCCGTGTGGGAAGGCGAGGTGAAAGACGACTATGCCGAATATGCGGTTGCTGGCACCCTGGCACTGGTTCTGCGCGCCCTCGGTCTGGCGCAGAATAGTAGTGATGCCTATCGCATGGGGTGTGCGTGGTGGCAGGAACGTCATGACGAGCCTGCGAGAGCGCGGGAGGCGATTTAATGGAAGGGTTCCTTTCCCACACTGACAAGCTGGTGAAACTCTGCCAGGAGGTGGACCCCGAACTGGGCATAGCAGCTCTCGAAACCGCTCTCAACGAAATTGTATCCGAACAGGAGCTTTCCTGTGTTCTCACCCGTTCGAATTGGCATCGGCTTGGCGGAGTGGTGGATGCGCAATATCAGCGGGTGAGTGGGAACATCGTCCATTGGTCCGAGGAGGTATCCGGGGGCGATATCGAGCAATTGATCGCTGAGTACGAAGACAAAGGGTATTTCGCAACCCGTCTCTCGGGCAAAACCCACTACTTTACCGCCCCTATGGGTGACGAACCCGACCAGTTCATCCAGCTGGAAATCGAAGAGTTGCAGGAGGTCATCGATCGCCCGCTGGTGGAACATGACTGGTTTCCAGACAGCCTGGAGGAGTTTCTCGACCCACTCGATTATCCCCGACTCGACCCGGAACCGGTGGGTGCTCCCTATTACCAGTTTCGGCGGGTCACGCCCATCAACAAACTGTTGTTGGTCGAAGCCGGGTTGGACCAGGCGCAACGCAGTCTGAAAAGGTTTTTTGAGGATTGGACGGTCAGCAGCGCCAGGGAGAACGGACACTTCTGCCGTCACTGGGTCCTGATTCTGCAGGACTACATGGACAGTAACGGAGACTACCGAATCAAGGCCAGGCCCTATGCAGTGGCCGCCGATCGTCTACCGGATCTGCCCGAAGGTGAACTGCTTCAGGGGGCGGATCTGGCCAACGCAATTCACGCTTACGACCGGCAGATCGGATATCCCTTTGCCTGGTTTTTCATCATGCTTAGCCGCAAAGCCGCCAATTTTCGCTTGGCCGAAGCCGTGCTCAAGGACCAGATGGAAGCCTATGACTATCTGCCTGCCCGGGACCTGAAAGTACTGCGTAGCTGGGAAGAACGCCCCTACGCTGTGTAGTACTCCGTGCAATGTTTCAGATTGTCGGGTTCCCTACAAACTGTATTTCATATCAATATCATTAAAAACAATGCCTTACTATATGGCATGAGCATTGCATAGTCTGACATAAGCTCATCAGGAAGATCTGTCAGACCATGAAACAAAAAGACATTGCAGCCCTGCTGGACGAACCAGCCTGTGCACACAACAAGAAATCCAAGTCGGGTTGTGCGAAACCGAAACCTGGCGCCACCGCAGGCGGTTGTGCCTTCGACGGGGCGCAGATCGCATTGCTGCCCATCGCCGACGTGGCCCACATCGTTCATGGCTCCATCGCCTGCGCTGGTAGTTCCTGGGATAACCGGGGTACCCGCAGCAGCGGTCCGCGACTCTTCCGCATCGGCATGACCACCGATCTGACCGAGCAGGATGTCATCATGGGTCGCGGTGAGAAACGGCTTTTCCATTCCATCAAGCAGGCCATCGACACCCACCATCCCGCCGCCGTATTCGTCTACAACACCTGTGTGCCCGCACTGGTGGGCGACGACGTGGAAGCGGTGTGCAAGGCGGCCCAGGAGCGTTGGGGAACACCGGTGGTGCCGGTGGATGCCGCGGGATTCTACGGCACCAAGAACCTGGGTAACCGGATCGCCGGAGAGGCGATGGTGAAATACGTCTGCGGAACCCGGGAACCCGATCCGCTTCCGCAAGCGGCCGCCCAGGCTGGCCACACGATTCATGACATCACCCTGGTGGGTGAGTACAACATTGCCGGAGAACTCTGGCATGTCATGCCCTTGCTCGATGAGTTGGGGTTGCGTGTACTGTGTACCCTATCGGGAGATGCCCGCTACCGCGAGGTACAGACCATGCACCGCTCTGAAGCGACCATGATGGTCTGCTCCAAGGCGATGATCAATGTGGCCCGTAAACTTCAGGAAGCCTTCGGCACCCCCTGGTTTGAAGGCAGCTTTTACGGGGTTCGGGATGTCTCCCAGGCGCTGCGGGATTTCGCCCGCCTGGTTGATGACGAAGATCTGACCCAACGCACCGAGGCGCTGATCACTCGTGAAGAACAGAAGATCGACGAGGCCCTGGAACCCTGGCGGGAAAAACTGCGTGGCCGCAAGGTGCTGCTCTATACCGGCGGGGTCAAATCCTGGTCGGTGATCGCCGCACTCCAGGATCTGGGTATGGAAGTGGTAGCAACAGGTACAAAGAAATCCACCGAAGAGGACAAGGCACGGATTCGCGAACTGATGGGCCAGGATGCGGTAATGCTCGAAGACGGCAATCCCCGGGCACTGATCGATCTGGTGCGTGACAAGGGTGTGGATGTACTGATTGCCGGCGGTCGCAACATGTACACCGCCCTGAAGGCGCGCATACCTTTTCTCGATATCAATCAGGAGCGCGAATTTGGCTATGCCGGCTATACCGGCATGGTGGAATTGGCGCGTCAACTTGCACTAACGATTGAAAGTCCCATCTGGCAACAGGTCCGGGCCCCGGCACCCTGGGCCACCCCAACCACGGTACAGGCGGAGGTGTGCGCATGACCGAGATCATCAAACGCAAAAAAGCCCTGTCGGTCAGTCCCCTCAAGGCCAGCCAGACCATCGGCGCCGCCCTGGCATTCCTGGGCTTTCGCCGTGCCATGCCCATGCTGCATGGCTCCCAGGGCTGCACCGCATTCGGCAAGGTCTTTTTCGTACGCCATTTTCGTGAACCCATTCCCCTGCAAACCACCGCGATGGATCAGGTGACCACCGTGATGGGTTCCGAAGAGAGTGTGGTCGAGGGACTGCGCGCGATTTCCGAAAAGAGTGCGCCCTCACTACTGGGCGTCCCGACCACCGGATTGTCGGAAACACAAGGCAGTGATGTGCGCATGGCGGTGCAGCAGTTCCGTCAGAAACACCCCGAATACGACGCCATACCCGTGGTGCCGGTCTCCACGCCGGACTACACCGGATGTCTTGAAACCGGTTTCGCAAAGGCGCTCGAAGCGATCCTACAAACCCTGGTTCCCTCGGCGGACGCGGCGGGCACAAAACCCGGAAACCGCCAGCATCAGGTCAATGTTCTGGTGGGTCCATCACTGACGCCGGGTGATCTCGAGGAACTCAAGGATTTGATCGAAATCTTCGGTCTGAGAGCGGTGGTGATCCCCGATCTTTCCGACTCCCTGGACGGCCATCTGGGCGCTGAGGATTTTTCACCCCTGACCATTGGCGGCGCCGAGGTCACCGAGCTGCAGACCCTGGGTGATGCCCAGGCGACCCTGGTAATCGGTGCCTCGCTGTACAAGGCCGCGGATGTGCTTCACAAACTCACTGGCGTGCCCGACTATCGCTTTGAACACCTCATGGGTCTGGAAGCGGTGGATCGCTTTATCGATGCCCTGCATCGCATCTCGAATCAGCCGGTCCCCGCGAAACTCGAACGGCAACGGGCCCAGTTGCAGGATGCCATGCTGGATTGCCATTTCATGCTCGGCATGTCCCGCTTCGCCCTGGCGGCGGATCCGGATCTGTTGCTCGGCTTCAGTCAGATGCTTGCCGGTGTCGGTGCGGAAACCGTGGCGGCCGTCGCACCGGTCAATGCCCCGGCCCTGCAGCAGGTCGCCACCGACAGGATCAAGATCGGTGATCTGGAGGATCTGGAAATCCTCGCCCGTGAGAACGCCGCGGAAATTCTGATCACCAACTCCCACGGAGTCGAAACCGCACAGCGCCTCGGAATCCCACTACTGCGTGCCGGGTTTCCCCAGTACGACCAACTGGGCGGCTATCAGAAGACCTGGATCGGTTATCGCGGCAGCCGTCAGACCCTGTTCGATCTGGCCAACATCATGCTCACCCTGGAGAAGGGTGAGATCCACCCCTATCGTTCCATCTATGCGCAGAAAACGGATTACCGGGAGGTATCACATGAGTGTCACGAGGCGGCTGCAACTGGTGGGTTGCACCACTGAGGATGAATGGATGACCACCGCGCTCAAAGTCGCCTTTGCGACCCGTGACATGCAACACGTCGATCAGCATTTCGGCGCCGCCCAATCCTTTGCCATCTATGCGGTGGATCAGGACAAGGTGTGTCTGGTCGAAGCGGTCGAGTTCGGCAAGCTTTCGATGGATGGCAACGAAGACAAACTGGCGAGCAAGATCGATGCCCTGGAAGGTTGCATCGCGGTCTACAGTCAGGCAGTGGGGGCATCCGCAATCAATCAGCTGAAGCTCAAGGGCATTCAACCGGTGAAGACCACCGAGGGCACCCCTATCAACTCGCTGCTCGAGTCCCTGCAGGAAGAGTTACGCCAGGGGCCCGGCAGTTGGCTGGCCCGGGCAATTCAGAATGCCGCCCCGGCGGATCCGTCCCGTTTCGATCAAATGGAAGCAGATGGCTGGGAGGAGTAGTTGATGAACCCCACAGTCGAAATTCTCGAACACCCGGCTCGCGTGGTCGCACTGCAAGAGCCCTATGCCTGGATCGAGGCTGAGGTTCAGAGCGGTTGTGCGAGTTGTTCCAGCAGCAGTTGCTCCACATCGGCTATCGCCAGTCTGTTCGGCCTGAAACGTAATCGTTTTCGGGTGGAAAACCCGATCCACGCCCAGATTGGGGACCAGGTCCTGGTCGGCATACCCAGCCGCACCATTGCCCAGGCATCGGTTTTCGCCTACCTCATTCCCCTGGTGAGCATGCTGGCATTGAGTTATGCCGCACAGGCCATGGATTGGGGTGACGGGATTCAGACCCTGTTCACTCTGCTCGGCTTACTGCTCGGTTTGGGCATGGTGCGCTGGTTGACCGCCCCCGGGCGTCCCGCTGCTACCCAGCCTCCCCAGCTGCTCAAAGTTCTCCAACCGGGCTATCGCAAGGTTGAATTTACCTACCACATTCAGGAGTCAAACCAATGAATGAAGCTGTCGTGCTCGTAAGTAGTGACGATCCGGTTCTCGAAACCGATTTTGCCAAGGAGATGGTGCGTCAGATGCGCGCGATCGATACCTATGGCACCTATGATAACTGGCCCGTTGAAAAGATCCTCGAACCCTTTGTTATGACCAAGGAGAAAAAGCGGGAGATTCCGGTCATCGGGGATCCGGATGAGATCACCATGTCCCGGGTCAAGGCGTTCTACAACGCAATTTCCGCATTAATCGAAAAAGAGTGTGGCCTGATGGCGGTGCCCATGATGAACCTGACCCATGAAGGATTCGGTCGCGTCATCATCACCGTGGGTAAATTGGTAGTCATGGACAAAACCCTGCGGGATGTACATCGCTTCGGATTTCCCACCCTTTCAAAGATGAAAGACGAAGCGGACAAGCTGCTCTCCGTAGCACTGGAGATCATCGGACAGAACCCCAAGGTCGCGGGTATGTAGGGGGAGATCAGAATGACCGACGAAGAGTTAAAAGCACTGTTAAAGGCCAGCAAGCGGGCCAAGCGAATCGCCACCGAACGGGCGGGGGAGCTGCATGATCTGGTCGAAGATCGCTTGCCGGCAGCCTATGAAGAGATACCGGCGATTGCACAGGCTACCTATGACGCATGCCGCGCCTGGGCTGACGCGGAAGCCGCCTACAAAGCCGCAGAATCTGAAATGAGTTGAGGAACTTAAAAAATGACGATGATTACAGGTGTAACTCGTGGTGGTGAAGAATACACCCCAGCGTTTGTAATGGAGATCAATCAGCAGAACTGTATCGGCTGCGGCCGTTGTTTCAAGGTCTGTCCCCGGGAAGTGTTCGATCTGATCGAGCGCGAAGAGGTCGAAGGATTGATGGCCGATGACGATGACTACGATGACGATTACGGCGATGATGATGATGATGGCTTCTCCGATGACACCGCCATGGTCATGAGTCTGAAGAACAGTCTCGATTGCATCGGCTGCGGTTCCTGTGCGCGGATCTGTCCGAAAAAATGTTTTACCCATGAACCTCAGTCGCTGAACGCCTGAAGTCGTGGCTCTCTGGAGGTAAGCAGTATGCCTAAACCAAATAAACACGTATTTGTCTGCGTGCAGAATCGTCCCCTGGGACATCCCCGTCCCTCGTGCAGCAATAAGAACTGTGCCGAGGTGGCCGAGGAGTTCTACTGGCATCTTCAGGATCGCCAGCTCTTCGACAAGGTGCAGGTCACAACGACCAGTTGCCTGGGACCCTGCAGCGAAGGACCCTCGGTACTGGTCTACCCGGAAGGGGTGATGTACGGCGGTGTCAGTAAAGCGGATGTGGCGGCCATCTTCGATGAGCATCTACAGAATGACCAACCGGTTGAACGCCTGCAGGTCTCCAAGGAGTTCTGGGATTGAGTGACTCCCGCTGCAGTTCGGTAACATCGTTCGAGAAGCCGGTTCAGTTCGGCTTTGGTATCGATTCGACGGTGGATGCCCATCTGCAGCGGGCGGCACAGTTGGTCGCAAACCGTTGATTGCCCTGTTTAAAATTCTGTTCTATCAGGGAGAGACCGCCCAGGCGGAAGCCGTAGTGATCGAGGCTTTACACAAGTCGGCGGAGCAGGGTGGTTTCAGCAACGACTGGCAACAGTTGGAGCCGGATACAACGGACTGGAACAACCCACGGGGTCTGGGTCGGCTCTATCTCTACAGCCTCAAGGCCCTCGCCTTTATCCGCCTGCGGCAGGATCGCCTGGATCAGGCAAGAGAGATTCTCGAAACCATGCAGCGAATCGATCCGGACGATCAGGTGGGAGCAGACGTGATACGCGATCTGCTTCAGGGCGTTGAAGAGGAGAATGACGATGGATGAGTCCGTAGCTGTTCGTTACTACAAGGTCGAGCAATTGGCTGAGCAGATCTTCGACAACCTCTATCGGGAAGTGCTCAAACTCGGCTTTTCACATGAAGAGGTGATTCTGAAAAGTCCTAAGGAAGCGGATTATCGGCTTGAGCGCGATCCTTCCACCAGTGAATACAGTCTGGTGGGTGACTGGCTGAGCGAGCGGGGAATGAAACTCGGCACGCTACTGTTTCACTCCGACGGCAGTTTTTTTGTAGAACAGGATGTGGTGCGGCCCCACCCAAAGCGAAAGGGTTGGTTTGTAGAAGCTGTTAATGCTTGGGGCAAGGATAGCGAAATCAAAGCAGAAGCCCGCCTGCTACCCATGCCCGACTAGTCCAGAACGGCAGAATCAAAATATAGAACACCCGAGCGCAGCGAGCAACCACAATTCAACATTTAAAATTTAAAATTACTAAAAAAATGGACTATCGCGTCATTCTCTACCACAAACAACCAACCAGTGCGCGCACCCGGTTTCTAAAATTCAGTCATGAAAGTGTTTGTGCCTTCGACCCCCTACCGAAACTTTCGGCACGGGTAACCCAGTTGCCCAGTACCGTGCATCATCCCGCGGCGATACTCCATGAAACCGAAGAGCGCCTGGGACTGCCCCGCGAGACACTGTGCAACGAGGGTGAGTACCGTCAAGCAATCGAAGTGCCTGGAGACACGATCGAAGTCCTGCTTGCAAGTATCAACACCATCGATCCCCCTTTCGCACTCGCGGAGCGTGCCGGAGCCTCCTTCATCGATCTGACCCAGGCACGCCAGCTTCCCCAAGTGGAGTTGGAGTTGTTACGAGCCGCCTACGAACTGGTGCTGGGCGGTTAATCTCGCTCACCACAATCCAAAACAGTTGCGGCTCCTGTTGTCGCCAGTGCTCGATCGATACCGCCGTCTCCACGATAGGCCTGGCTTTGGTCGTTTTGCTGTTAGCTGGGTTCGGTATCGGCGCCAATCGTAATAGATTTTCGCGACTTTAAACTCAAGTTTCGGAGTTCAAAGTTCATCCACAGCCTGTAAACAGGATAGGCATGCCTCATCAAAACCGAAGCCCGTTATTAGAATAAGGATTCCGTCATTCCGGCGAATGCCGGAATC
>JARRNW010000041.1:0-16276 GCA_037384565.1 Candidatus Thiodiazotropha sp. | reverse complement strand
GTTGTTGCGGAGTCATACATACCACCTCACGATAACCATCTGTTCACATCTGAAATGGACACCCGTACCCGGGCACCTCATTCTGCGATCCCGACGCCCACTACCTCACCCCGGATATCCGTGCCGTGGCCCCAAACACTCCACGGGTCGCCGAATCTCGATGATGCTCCAGGCACAAACCCAGTAACCACATGAACTAACACACCTAATTATTTGATAAAATAAGCAGTTGATAGTTTTGCTTGTCCCAGACTGGCTTATCATCAAGGTATCTGTATATTAATAGCGTCAAGCCCCCCGAAAGCTTGATCAGGCACTGCTTAATCCAACACAGGAGAACTCCTTGATGCCCTATTACATCTTCAAAATACGCCCGGGAAAAGGTTCGGGAGTTGCGGATTGCCCATGTCGAGGACGATGGCACCGTCTACCGCATGGTCTTTGCCAAGACCGTCGGTCAAGGAGAAACCCTGATCACGCCGGGTCATCGGGAAGAACGAATCATCGGTGACGACTGATACGCCTCACCTATACCGATATAAGGTCAAGTGTGACAATAGATTATTCATCTAAATGTCTCTTCGTGCTAATCTTGTTCAAAACGGTCAATAACTTGACTCTGGTGTCTCGGGCAGTTCGCTAGCACTGCTCATAACGATATAACTGCCACAGACCCATCGAAGGATCCATCACTCGTGTCGACCCAGGACAGAATCAACAAGTACCAGACGCAATTTCAGCCGCTTCTGAACCGCTGTAAGGATACCGTCCTGGTTTTCCTCAATGCACTGCTGACCGAACTTTTCAACAACTCGGATAAGGCACTCACCAGCTTCGCCCAGAAGGCGGAGACAAATGAGATTCAGAACCGTTTCTTCGAAGCCATGGCGCTGATCCGCAACCGGCATGGCCTGGTGGAATACGAATTCCGTGAACGAGTCAGCGAGGGATTCAGCAATTTCTGGGTAGAACCGGACGACAGTGACAGTTTTTCGGCCCTCGACGAAGATACCGAACTGGAGTTGATCGACCATGAATCCATGGATGTCAACACTGCTCTGGAGAACATGATCAGCCGCACCATTGGTAATCATCGCGCACAACTCTATGCCCTGGGTCAGCGCCTCAGCGTGGTCAGTGGTGGACGGAGCGTGAAGCACAAACAGATCCCATCCGGCCCCCATCACCTGGCACATGCATTCAATGATGCCATCAACGCCCTGAATCTGGAATCGCGTATCAAGGTGATCGTATTGGTCCTGTTCGACAAATACGTCCTGAAACAGCTGGGTTCTATCTACGACGATTTCAACAACAGCCTCAAAGAAGCGGGCGTTCTTCCTCACCTCAGACCGACCATCCAGAAAACACCCTATGAAAAATCCCTGAGCGGTGACGAGGATACGGAAACCCCGGAAACCATGCCGAATCAGACCCAGGAGGAACTGGGCGAGGAGTTGTTCGGATCGATTCTGGAGATGATGGCGAACCGTCGACAGGTTTCTCCGGAAAAGCTCCAGGCGAAAGCTGCAGCGGCAGAGGCTGCCGGTCGCCCCCTCGGTAGCGTACCCCCGGCCACCCGTGCGAATCTGGTCGATGCCCTGGACCAGATCCAGCCAGCGCAACGCTCGGAGCTGGTTCCGGATGTCAATGCATCCGGGGCCGCCTTGTCGAACATCGAAATCGACGAACAGTTCCTTACCCGGGTCAAACACACCCTGACGGAGGAACGCCACAAACTTTACGCCGTAGTCGGCGCCGACCGACTGGAGGCCGCTGACGAAGACACCATCGACCTGGTGGGAATGCTGTTCGAGTACATGTTGAACGATCCGGTTCTACCGGCGGTTGCCAAGGCCTTGATCAGCCACCTGCATACACCCTATCTCAAGGTTGCGATCATTGACCGCCGTCTGTTGACCGATAGCAATCATGATGCACGTCAGTTGCTCGACGCCCTGGTCGAGGCCGGTAGTCACTGGATTGACGAACGCAATCTGAAACGGGGCATCTATCCCGACATGCAGAACGTAATCGACCGGGTACTGAAGGAGTTTTCCGACGATGTCAGTCTGCTTAGCGCCCTGCTGGAGAATTTCAAGAAGCGCATGGATGAATTCCGCCGCAAGACCGATATTCTGGAAAAACGCGCCCAGGATTCGATCAAGGGCCGGGAGAAGCTGAATATCGCCCGCCAACGCGCTTCACAGGAGATGAAGGCCCGCTCCTTCAGTGAAAACCTGCCCAGAATCGTGAAGGATTTCCTCGAACAGACCTGGGTCGACAAGCTGATTTTCGTGCTGCTTCGCCACCCCGATGGGGAGATGAGTGAAGACTGGAATGAGGCCCTGCGTATCGCGGACGAGATTGCCTGGACCTTCGAGCCGAAATCCGATAAGGAGAGGCAGGAACTCGATCAGAGCCTGCCGGATCTGCGCAAAGCCATCGATGAGGGTCTGGCTTCACTGGGGGGCTTCCATCAGGAAAAATGCAAGGCCCTTTTCCAACTCCTGAACAGCGCGGAATCCGCCTATCTCGCCTCCCTGGAAGCGGCAAATCTCAGAGCCGAGCAACCCTCGGAGATATCGGATCTCGCCGAGGAAACTCCGTCTCGGCTGGAAGGGGTAACCGGCAGGCCCAGGCTGGTCGATGTGAGTTCCGGCGAGGACGAAGGGACGATCCCCGAAGACGAAGAGGCGATGATGGAGAAGCTTCGCAAGATTCGTTTTGGTACCTGGTTCGAGATTCGGGATAACCAGACCGGTGGCACACAGAAAGTTAAACTCTCCTGGCTGAGTCCCTTGACCGCCTCCTGCATGTTTGTCGACCGTGCCGGTGTACAGACGGCTATCAAACCCCTGCGAACTCTGGCCCAAGAGATACTCAAAGGGGAATCCACGATTCTCGAGGACAGTGGCGACCCCTTTGTCGAAAGGACTTTGCATGCGATCCGAAGGATGTTGCAACGTTCCCTGAAAACCACGGAAGATATTGCCAGTGAACTCATCGAAGACGATGAGGAAGAAGGCAAGAGAGTCCAATAATAATCAAGAGTATCAGGTGTCATGCAAGAAAAACGTCATTCGACACGCAAGGTAGCCGATCAAATCCTGGATATCTGTGATCAAATCACCGGGAACCAGATCGGACGCGTGGTGAACATCAGCGCAGAAGGTTTCATGCTCCTGAGCGAGGAACCGGTGATCACCGGTTCCGTGTATCAGTTGAAAATGATGATTGCCAAAGCCGGGGGAGATAAGGAATCGATCGAGTTTGGCGCCGAAGCGGTGTGGTGCTCGGAGGCCTCTCAGCCCGACAGCTACTGGAGTGGATTTCACATCATCGATATCGACAACGAAGACATCCTCAACATCGACCAGATGGTACTCGACTGGTATTCGGGTAAGGATTGAAACCTGAAACAGGTGGGCATACCACCCTGAAGGAGCGCTATTGGCTCAGCTGTTCACCATGGCCAAGCGATTCTTATCAAACGCTTCCAATACCTTTCTCACATCGTTTTCCGTTTCCGGATAGGGTGGGATCTGCTTGCCGTACTTGATCACCGCATTCTCGCCGGCATTATAGGCAGCCAAGGCCAGTTTGATATCAAATTCGAATAACTGCAGAAGATCCTTCAGGTATTGCGCCCCGCCCCGGAGATTTTGCTGGGGATCGTATGAGTCATCCACGCCATAGCGATGCGCCGTACTGGGCATAAGTTGCATCAACCCCTGGGCGCCTTTGCGGGAAAGAGCCCTGGGATCATAACCGGATTCAACCAACACAATGGCGTGAAGCAGACCGGGATGCAGATGATACTGTTTGGCGATATCATCGATGTAGGGTGAAACCTTGGCTTTGTTCTGGCGCATCTTTTCCAGGTTGTAACGACTGCGATGGGAGCGCTTTTTATCCTTCCCACTGCGCCAGACCAGGCGATAGTTGCCCTTCATGGGCTTGTCGGTAAAAATGACGCTCCCGTCGGATCCCAGATACTTAAAGATCTCCGCCTGAACGGTAAATGGAAGACACAACGCCACACAGCATAGGAGACATTTCCCATATCCCGAGAGATTTTTCATCTGTTGCGTCACGACTACTGACCTATCCTGAATTCCGTTATTAACCCGTCCTGGGGCTTCGCAAAGCCTGTCCCTGTTGTCGACCCGACCGGTAAAAACTTGAAATCCAGCCGGTTTGCCTGATTTCTCAGACCCCGCAGCATTTCTTGTATTTTTTTCCGCTGCCACATGGACAGGGGTCGTTACGCCCCACCTTAGGTTGTGAACGAACCTCGGTTTTGGGCGCCACCAGCTTCCCATCCACGAAATACCAGCGGCCATCCTGTTTGACGAAACGGCTGATTTCATGATGGGAGCGGGTCACCCCTTTCTCCTTAAAGGTGGCGATAAATTCGACCTGACCCTCATCGTCCGCCTCGCTGCCCGCTTCGGAACTGACCACATCGAGCTTGATCCACTGGGAATTTTCCGCCCAGCGGCGGGTCGCCGAAAGATCGTGATCGTGGCGATGGTCCGGGTGCAAGGAATCGTGGAGGAATTCAGGCTTGTTGACGACGAATGCGCTGTAGCGGGCCCTCATCAGAGCCTCAGCGGTCAGCGCCGGATTCGTATCCTCGAGTATCGGACCGCAACAGGCATCGAAATCCCGTCCCGATCCACAATAACAAGCCGTCATCACATTCCCCCATCGTATGGTAATAGATGAGGTATTTTAACCAATCTTACCCAATGTGCCATATTTCAGCCCGGAAACGAATGATGAACTCCCTTCGGGTGCTTATGGGCTATCGCTCTGAATTCCGGCATACCATGCAACGAAACATTAAAATCCCAGTTCCCGGGCGCGCTTTTCCAATCTTTTCACCGAGACCGGGAATTTCGTGCCCAATTCCTGGGCGAACAGGGAGACCCGTAACTCTTCAAGACCCCAGCGCAACTCCTCCACCCGTTCGTCCACACGATGCTCCTTGCGCAAGGGCGCATCCCACTGTTCCCATTTGCGCTGCAGATCCCCCATTTCGCGCATCCGTTGCTGATCCCGCGCGGCCGCCTGGGGCAATTTATCGACCCGTTTACGAATCCCTTCGAGGTAGCGGGGATAGTCTCGCAGATGCGGCTCCGGAACCCGTTGCAGGAACCCCTGGAATACCAGCCTGTTGAGCTGATTTTGCATATCCGTGGCGGAACTCATCCAGTTGATCTGGGTGATGCCCGCCACTGCGGTTCGCGCCTGATGATAGGCCTCCAGGATCCTCATCAACTGATCGCACCACTGATTCGCCAGGGCCATCATCCCGCCTTTGCAGGCATCGATCCGGGCGGTGAAGGTCTCCTTGTCGCGGATTTCCGGCTGATCGTTGAGAAAGGTCTGGTCGATGATGAAACTCACCAGTTCATCCGCCAATTCCGCACCCTGGGTAGCAGGTTTCTCATGCCCAGATCGGGGAACTTTGGCATATAACAGGCGCATCCGTTCGAGATTGGGAAGATTCTTGCGCAGATAACGGATTTCCCGGGGCATATCCAACATCAACAGACGCCGAATCCCAGCCTGGTGCGCCTGGCGTGCGGTGAATTGCGCATCCAGCAGGCGGATCGCCACCGAATCGCCCTCATCCACCACCGCCGGATAGCCTTGCAAGCGGATCCCTCCCTGCTCAACCGCCAGTTGTCGCGGTAGACTTGGAAAATCCCAGCATTTGATTCCGTTGCGTTCCAACTCAGGCGCACTGAGCTGACGATGCTGTACCTGAGCCTGGGTGGCATGGCGTTTTTTCAGTGCCGGCAAATCCCGGCTGGTATCCAACGGCTTTCCATCCGCATCGATCACCCGCAGGCGCATTTGCAGATGGGATGGAATATTCGAGGTTTCCCAAGCGTCTTCCGGGATATGCACCCCAGTCAACTGTTTGAGGCGCTCGCCCAAAACCTGAATCAGCGGACGTTCCCCGGGCTGCAACCCTTTGAGACAGGCGTCCGCATAGTCCGGCACCGGCACGAAAGCCCTGCGTAGGGATTTCGGCAGACCACGGATCAGAGCGATGACCCGTTCCCGCAACAGCCCAGGCACCAGCCACTGCAGCCGCGCCTCACTGATCTGGTTGAGTACATCCTGGGGCACCACCAGGGTGACGCCGTCGGCCCCATGTCCCGGTTCGAAATGGTACTCCAGGGGCAGCCGCATCCCGTTCAGATCCAGGGCATCCGGGAACAGATCGGCCGATACGGTCTCAGAACCGGTTCGCAGCAGATCCGCCTCAGTCAGATACAACCCTTTGGGCTGTTTCTTCGAGGCCTTGCGGAGCCATTTCTCGAACTCGGGGGTGGTGGAGATTCCCTCAGGAACCCGTTGATCATAAAACTCATAGATCCGTTCCTCATCCACCAGGATGTCACGCCGCCGTGACTTCGCCTCAAGATCGTGAACCGCCGCAATCAGCTCCTGATTGTGACGCCAGAACGGGGCCCGGGTATGAAAATCCCCATCCACCAGGGCGGAACGAATGAAGATCTCCCTCGCCACCACCGGGTCGATGGGGCTGAAATTGATCTTGCGCCGGGGCACCAGGGTTATGCCGAACAGGGTGACCTTTTCATAACCCGCGACCTGTCCCCGTTTGCGTTCCCAATGGGGTTCGGAATAGTTGCGCTTGAGCAGATGTCCGGCGGCCCGCTCGATCCATTCCGGCTGAACTCGGGCCAGGGTCCGGGCGTATAGTTTGCTGGTCTCCACCAGCTCGGCGGCGACCACCCATTTCGGCGGTTTTTTGAACAGCGCGGACCCCGGATAGATGAAAAACCGGGTATTGCGTGCCCCCAGGTAGTCATGTCCCGGGCTCTTGAAACCGATCTGACTCAACAGACCACTCAACAGAGCCTGATGGATCTCTTCATAGCCGGATTCGGCCTGATTTTCCCGATAACCCATCTCATGCAGTTGAGCGCGCAGCTGGGTGTGCGTATCGTGCCACTCCTGCAGGCGGTTCCAGGAGAGAAACCGTTGCTTGCACCAGTCATGAAACTTGCGCTTGGAGAGGTGTCTGCGTTGTTCCTCGACCGCATCCCACAGGGCGAGATACCCCATAAAATCGGACTGTTCATGACGAAATGCTGCATGCGCCTGATCCGCCTGGGCACGATGTTCCAGGGGCCTGTCCCGCGGATCCTGAATGCTCAGGGCCGAGGCGATGACCAGCACCTCCCGCAGGCAGTGCTGGTGGGCCGCTTCCAAAAGCATCCGGCCGATCCGGGGATCCACGGGCAGACGGGCCAATTGGCGGCCCAACCGGGTGACCCGGCGCAAACCGTCCACCGCGCCGATCTCTTCCAGGACCCGGTAACCGTCCTTGATCAGGCGCGTGTCGGGGGGATCTATGAAGGGAAAATCGGCAATTTCCCCTAAACGCAGGAGGATCATCTGCAGGATGACCGAAGCCAGGTTGGTGCGCTGTATCTCCGGCTCGGTGAAGGCCGGTCGGTCGCAGTAATCCTCCTCCGAGTAGAGTCGGATGCAGATACCCGCCGCAACTCGGCCGCAGCGACCCTTGCGCTGGTCCGCCGAGGCCTGGGCGACCCGCTCCACCGGCAGACGCTGTACCTTGCTACGGTGGCTGTAACGGCTGATCCGCGCATACCCCGTATCGATCACATAGCGTATCCCGGGGACGGTCAGGGAGGTCTCTGCCACATTGGTAGCCAGCACGATACGCCGGCTGGTGTGGGGTTTAAACACCCGCCCCTGCTCCGCCAGACTGAGGCGGGCATAGAGGGGCACGATCTCAGTGGCCTGAAGCTTGTGTTTGCGCAGGTTTTCGGTGGTTTCCCGGATCTCACGTTCGCCGCTGAGGAACACTAGGATATCCCCACGATCCTGAGTCGAGAGTTCGTCCACTGCATCCACAATCGCCTGTTGCGTGGGATCGTCCCGTTCGTTTTCCGAATCCTCAACGGGGGGACGGTAGCGCAGTTCAACCGGATAGGTGCGTCCAGAGACTTCAATGATCGGCGCCTCGCCGAAGTGCTGGGAAAACCGTTGTGGATCGATAGTGGCCGAGGTGACGATCAGTTTGAGATCCGGGCGTTTCGGCAGCAGTTGTTTGAGATAGCCGAGGATGAAATCGATATTCAAACTGCGTTCGTGGGCCTCATCGATGATCAGGGTATCGTACTGGTTGAGGTAGGGATCCTGCTGGATCTCCGCCAGCAGGATACCGTCAGTCATCAGTTTGATATGAGAGTTGGCCCCGACCCGGTCGCTGAACCGGACCTTATACCCGACCTGTTCTCCGGTAGATGTGCCAAGTTCCGAGGCCACCCGGGATGCCAGCGAACGTGCCGCCATGCGCCGGGGCTGAGTATGCCCGATAAACCCCTCTACACCACGCCCCAGGCTCAGACAGATCTTCGGCAACTGGGTTGATTTGCCCGAACCGGTCTCGCCGCAAAGGATCACGACCTGATGCTTCGCGATCAGGGACTTGATCTCATCAAGACGCTGGGTAATCGGCAGTTCCGAGGGAAAAGCAGGCTCCGGCAAGGAAGCCCTGCGGGCGTTCAGACGCGCCTGGGATGCCCGGATCTGTTGCCACAGGTTGAGAAGCCGCTGGGAATAGTCAGGCGTTTTATCTCGCGCCTGGCTCAGGCTGCGCAGGCGTCGGGAAAGCCGATGACGGTCCATTTTCATGCACCCGTCCAGCTCCTTGGGGCCGGGAAGCTCGTTAACGATGGGTTCCGGTCCTGCCGGCGACGATTCCTGCTGCACGATGAAAAGATTGGATCGGTTGACGCTCCCGATAAACCGCCCTCATCCCTCGCGCAATCGCGGGAGGGATCGGGTGTCAGGTATTCACAACCATCCGGGCAATCAGTGCCCTCCCCCCTTGAGTGCGGAAACCATGCCCTCGATCGTGTCTTTGGCGTCACCGAAGATCAGCGAGGTGTTGTCCTGATAGAACAGCAGGTTATCCACTCCGGAATAGCCCGGACTCATGGAGCGCTTGAGAAAATAGACCTGGCGCGACTTGGCCGCATCCAGGATCGGCATACCGTAGATGGGGCTGGATGAATCCGATTTCGCCGCCGGATTGACCACATCATTGGCACCCACCACCAGGGTCACGTCGGCGGTGGGGAACTCGGGATTGACCTCATCCATCTCCATCACATGATCATAGGGGATGTCAGCTTCCGCCAGCAGCACGTTCATATGCCCGGGCATCCGACCCGCGACCGGATGGATGGCAAATTTAACGCTCACACCCTTGGCTTCAAGCAGTTCCATCATCTCTTTCAGGGCATGCTGGGCCTGGGCTACGGCCATCCCATAACCCGGTACGATGATGACCTTGCCGGCGTCTTCCATCCAGTAGATAGCGTCCTCCACCGAGGCGGATTTGACCCCCTTCTGCGCCGCCTGACTGACGGCACTGGCCTCACCCCCCGAATCGCTGCCGAAGCCGCCGAACACCACGTTGACGATCGAACGATTCATCGCCCGGCACATAATGAATGAGAGGATCGCGCCGGAAAAACCCACCAGCGCACCGACGATGATCAACAGCAGATTACCCAGGGTAAAGCCGGTCGCCGCCGCGGCCCATCCGGAATAGCTGTTGAGCATGGAGATGATCACCGGCATGTCCGCCCCACCGATGGGGATGATCAGGGTAAAACCCAGAACGAAGGCCAGCAGTGTCATCAGTACCAGAGAGACCATGCTCTCGGTCAAACCGAAGTGGATTCCCAGACCCACGGTTGCCGCCGCCATGGCAGCGTTCAGGGCGTGTTGCCCCTGAAACTTGACCGGGGCACCACTGACCAGGCCCTGTAATTTGGCGAAGGCCACCACGGAACCGGAAAAGGTGATCGCACCGATGATGATGCCGGCGGACAGCTCGCCCATCATGACCGGATTGAGCGTCCCCTCGGCACTATGATTGAGGAAGGTTCCGATCGCCACCAATACCGCGGCCATACCGACGAAACTGTGCAGCGCCGCGACCAGTTGGGGCATCGCGGTCATCTGTACCCGGGAGGCCAGAACGGCGCCAATCAGGGCACCGGCAGCAACGCCGGCGATGATGAAGCCATAGGATTGAACCTCATGCCCCAACAATGTTGCGAGAATCGCGATCCCCATCCCGGTCATGCCGAGATAATTGCCGCGACGGGCCGAAGCGGGATGGGTCAGCCCCTTCAGGGCCAGGATGAACAGAATCGCTGAAACCAGATAAGCGACCGACTGAGTGTTTGCAGATATCTCCATGGTTCAGACTCTCACTTATCTTTTTTCTTGAACATGGCCAGCATGCGATTGGTGACCAGGAAACCACCGAACACATTGATGGACGCCAACAGAACGGCAATGAAACCGAATATCTCCGCGGCGGTGCCGACGTTCTCCAATCCGGTTACCAGCAAGGCGCCAACGATGATGATGCCGGAGATGGCGTTGGTCAGTGCAACCAGCGGTGTATGCAGGGAGGGGGTGACCCCCCAGATGACCCAGTACCCGATAAAACAGGACAGGACGAAGACATAAAGCGCAACGAGTGTGTCAGGCATAGGTTTTCTCTTTCTCGTTTGAGTTCGATAGCGGAGCAGTGATCAGGATTCGGCTTTGAGACGCATGGCAGCGGTGATTTCGTCCTCGTCCAGATTCTTCAGAACCAGGCCGTCATCACCTTTTTCCACCATGATATTAAGCAGGTTCATAATATTGCCCGCGTAGAAATTGCTCGCATCCGAAGCCACCATCGATGGGTAGTTGGTGTGGCCGATCAGGGTGACCCCGTGTTTGACCACAACCTTGTTGGCTTCTGTGAGGGGACAGTTACCACCGGTAGCCGCTGCCAGATCCACGATAACCGAGCCTTCACGCATGCGTTTCACCACCTCCTCGGTAATCAGCACTGGGGCCGGACGGCAGGGAATCAATGCGGTGGTGATGATGACATGCGCCTTGCTCAACTCATCAGACAGGGCCTGTTGCTGACGGGCCTTAGCCTCGTCCGAAAGCTCCTTGGCATAGCCCCCCTCGCCTGAGCCACTCTCACCGATGTCCAGCTCGATGGCCTTGGCTCCGAGTGACTCGATCTGTTCCTTGGTCTCGGGCCGCACATCATAGGCGGATACATCCGCGCCCAACCGTCGGGCCGTGGCGATGGCCTGCAGACCCGCCACACCGGCCCCCAGTACGATCAGCTTCGCGGGTTTTGCCGAACCCGCGGAGGTCATCATCAGAGGAAAGAAGCGGCCGTAGTGGGCACTTGCCTCGATGACCGCCCGATACCCGGCAATGTTGCTTTGGGAAGACAAGGCATCCATGGCCTGGGCCCTTGAGATCCGGGGGATACGTTCCATGGCGAGGAAGATGATCTGTTTGTCCAGTACCTGCTTTAAGGTATCGTCCACTTCACAGGACTCGATGTGGGAGATCAACAGAGCACCTTTCGGCATTTGAGAGACTTCATCGGTTGAGGGTTTGCGCACCCTGACCAAAATGTCGGCTTGCAGGGCCTCCTCGGCGGATACCACCGTTGCCCCCGCTTCCTGATATTGCTCATCGGAAAAGTGCGCCAGATCCCCCGCCCCCGAGGTCACATTGACCTGAAACCCCTTTCCTACCAGTTTCTTGGTAATGTCCGGTGAGAGCGCTACACGGCACTCACCCGACACAGATTCTTTCAGCAGGCCTATTTTCATGTTTGTACTATGACTCAGTCTGATGTTAGGAAATGAGAATTATTATCCCGTCTCAATCGGGCATTCACAATATTGACTCGGCCCTTCCGAGCCTGCGTAAACCCAAAGAACACGGGATCATAACAGAGATTCCTGGGGATCAACATTGGCAAGAACTTCGCTCGGCGCGCGGTTGCTGATCCGGGAATCACGGATATATCATGAGGTTTTCGAACCCTCATTGATAGGCCCTGAGTGATTATTTGGGAATTTTTTCACAATTTTTTTGAAGAAATACCCAGTCAGGGTTCCCATTGAATGCCGATCCAACGGGTATTTCGTACCCCTTCGTCAACAGGTGTCTGAGAATCCCGTGCGGTCCTGAGTCCCTGGGGTTGGGTACAGGCATGGTGCTGGATACAGGCCTCCCCGAATAGGCAGGCGACAACGGAGGGTGGCTAAGTGTAGTGTCTCACATTAATACGCGTTTATAGCGTGACGCCAAGCCATTGGCCGCTAGGCGCGTGGCGCAGGAAATCAGCGTGCCGAGAAGCCGCCCTGCCATGCAAACAGCATTCGCACCGAGGTGAAGCTATCGCGGAACAACTTAGTAGTAGGTACCGTAGTAATTCGCCCCTTTGCCTTCACGACTCTTGTTAAGAATCAGGCCAATGGCCTTCTCCTGATCCAACCGGGAAAGGGAATCCTTGATCGCTTCCACGGGTGTCTGTCCCGCCTCGACCACCACAAGGATCTGCCCCATATGGTGATTGAGTACTGCGGCTTCACTGGTGGCCAACAGGGGTGGCGAATCAAATATGATGATACGATCACTGTAACGGCGGGCCAACTCGTCAAGCAATCGTTCCATTTCCGTGCTTGCCAATAATTCCGTGGATTTTTCAGAACGTGTACCTGCCCCGATCAACTTCAATTTCGGCATCTGGGTATGAATGATGACATCGGACACATCGCATTTCTGACTACCCAGCAGGTCGATCAGTCCCAACTCCTTCTCGATACCCAGCAATTGGCTCAGGGAATACTTGAGGACATCCCCGTCAATCAGCAGCACGGTGGAATCCAATTCGGTGGCGATGCTCAATGCCAGATTTAAGGCAGTAAAGGTCTTACCTTCCGAAGGGAGTGAGCTGGAGACGGAAACCAGGTTACCGTGCTCGATAGGTACCGCCCCCTTACCCAACGCATTGCGAATCACCGGACGCTTGATGATCCGGTATTCCTCCTCCAGCACCTTGTTCCCGGAGTGCGGCACAATGTGCCCGATACGCGACAACGCTTCGTAGTCGAGATCGATCTTTTTGGCCTGTTGTGACCCCTCGTCACGGTTTCGGGAAACCGGTTTTTTCTCCGCAGTGTTCTGATGAACCGCAGCGGCATCGGCACGGACCGAGGCTGACTCCTGCGCGGCCCCGTTCACTTTTGACGCTGACTGCTCGCCTTTGGATTTCGCCAGCCGCTCAATCGCTTTCTCTATACTGCTCATATCAAACCGTTCCCTTGGAAATCAGGATTTTCAGAACCAGGTCTCGGGAATGATCAAGACGTCTCCCGGCATCATCTTCACGTTGGCCGAGATATCGCCATCACGGATCAGATCATCCAAACGAACCCGGTATTGTTTAGTCTCTTTGCCGAGTTTGCGCACAATCGTGGCCTTGTTGCCAGAGGCAAATTCCGTAAGACCACCCACTTCAATGATGACATCCAGCAGCGTCATGCCCTCACGAAACGGGATGGATTGGGGCTGCGATGCCTGACCCACAACCCGAACTTGCTCGGTATAACGACCCACGAACTGGCGTACGCTGACCGTGACCTTGGGGGGGCCGAACCACCACATCGGTGGTCAACTCCTGATCACCCCAGACAAAGACATTCAAGGTATCACCCGGTCCGATCAGGTAAAGTGGAGAGGAGGAAGAGGTCTGCCCGGTGGTGCCGTTCGAAGAGGTCTTGGCATTCATCTCTGGGGTACTGGAGCAAGCGCTCAGAAACAACAGCGCCAAGCTGACAGTAAAACTTGTGATTTTTGCATAACGTACTGATAACATGTTACTTTCCTGATACTAAATGATATCAAATCGAATCCTGAAGATGATCCAGCGATCCTCTATTTAAAACCGGCGGCCCTTTTCCCGGGTTATCCACCTGCGATCAACCATTTGCGGATGATAGCGCACTTAACAGCCTTTTGGCTTCTTCGGATTCATGAAACTGCTGACTATTCTCGAAGACCTTTTTAAGAATTTCCAGTGCTTCGTGATTTTTACCACTGGCATTCAGCATCACGGCATAGTGATAGCGGATACTGGGATCCGAAGTGCGCCGCGCCACCGGCTCTAGAACGTCAAGAGCGGCCTGAGTATCGCCGGAGTTATGGGTCAGCCAGGCAAAGGTATCGGCAACCGCCGGGGAGGAATCACCCACCCGGCGATAGGCGCGCTGAGCATACGCCAAGGCCTGTTTAGGGTCAGATTCGAAACCAAGCAGTGCCGCATTGTTCAATGCCACCACATTCCCGGCATCCTCCGCAAGGATGGTTCGATACAAGTCCAGGGCCTCGCTGTCCTGACCGCCGGCCTGATAGAGCATTGCCAAGGCCAGCCTTGGCGGATTTTTCCCAGATCCGGAAGACGATTGGATCCGTTCTTCAAGCAGGTGGATGGCCGACTGGGTTTCACCCAGTTTCAGATAACTTTCCGATAACATCTGCACCAGATAAAAAGGGGTATCGGGAGCAATGTTCTGGCGCAACAGTTCGCTTGCTTTTCGATAATCCCCTTGTGTCTGGTAGACCTGGGCTTGAAGAGCAATCCCGGTAAACCGCGTTTGCGGATCCTGCAGAAATTCCCGGGCAATGGCTTGTGCGGCTGGGTACTGTCCATCCGCTAATTCCACTTGGAACCGCAGACGTTTCGCGTTCGGACTGGGGGTTTTGAGTGCCAGGAGTGTCTTGCGTGCCGCAGTGTAGTCATCGCGATGCAATTGCAGCTTAGCCAGTTGCAGGTGAGTATCTTCCTGTTTCGGGTTCAGCTCAATGATACGTCGTAATAGAGATTCCGCTTCCTGGTTTCTTCCCAGTTGCTGATCCAGTTCGGCGATCAGTGATAGCAACGCCACATCGTTACTGTTACGCCAACCTGGCTGATTCAGGTAGGTTGCCGCCTTGTCCGGTTGATGTGTTCGCAGATAGTAGCGGGCAAGAATGATTCTCGGAAGGGCCGGATTCCGAGGCGTGCCAGCAGCCTTTTCCAACCAGTCCAGGGCCGCCCTCTGCTGCCCCATACGCTCACTGATCTGTGCCAGCAGCAACATGGCCTGAAGGTTGTCCGGTTGGTGGTCAAGCACCCGATTCAAACGCTCCCCGCTCTCGCGCAAATGACCGTCCTCGAGTTCCAGACGGCCAAGTGCGATCTGAGCCGGGATATAGGCATTATCGAGCTGTGTCGCCTTGAGAAAAAAATGGCGTGCCTCATTGCGTTTACCGGTAGCCATCTCGATCACGGCACGTAGATAGTAATCAATGGGTACGAGAGTCGTGGAGTCCCTGGACAGCATCTGATCAGAAAGTTTACGCGCGGCTGTATAGTCCTGCTTCTCCAGGTACGAGAGCAGCAACAGGGCATTGGTATGCTCACCACCCTTCGATTCCAGTTTTTCCAACTCGACGATTGCCTCATCCACCGCTCCGTGACGCAGGTAGAGTTTCGCCAGTTCTTCGCGAATTCGTGTATCCTTCGGGCGATTTCGCATGGCTTTCCGGAGATACTCCACACCCTGTGGGAAGTCACCCGACTGACTTGCGGCAATGCCGATCATGGTCAGGATATCGGCATCATCCTGCTGCGACTGCGCCGATTCGAGCAGGTTGAGCGCCTGTTTCGGTTTGTTGAGCCTGAGTTTGACCTCACTCAACAGTTTGCGTGCCTGGAGATGGGTGGGAACCTGGTTGAGGTAGCGCGTCAGCAACACATTCGCCTGCTCCAGGTTATTCTCGGAAAAATGCAGCGCCCCCAGTAGCAACAGGGTCGGCAGATGGTCGGGCATCTTGCCGAGGGCCTGGGTCAGCTCCAGCTTGGCCGGCTCGTACTGTTTAGCGATGTAGTGGTGCAGGCCTTTGAGGTAGAGCACCAAGGGATTGCCCGGATCGACCTTTGCAAGACTGTTCAGATATTGCTGACTCTCCTCCATCCGGCCTTGTTGAACCAACAGTTGGATCAACATCACCTGAGTCCGAAAGCGCATCATCAACGGATCGTTCGGCCGTGTCAGTGTCACAGCCTTCTTCAGAGAATCAATCGCCTGTTCATACTGCAGATGTTGGGCCTGGATATCGCCCAAAACGCGCCAAACCCGCCGGTTTTCCGCATCGATGCCAATCGCCCGGTTCAGGTATTCGATCGCCACATCATCCTCGTTTTGCTGACTTGCCGCTTGGGCCCTGAGAACCAGTGCATTCACGTTTTGCGGTTGTTCACTCAGCAGTGATGCCGCCAGTTCATCTGCCTTCCGAGGCTTTTTAAGATGAAGGTACGCGTTCGATA
>JARRNW010000040.1:0-26047 GCA_037384565.1 Candidatus Thiodiazotropha sp. | reverse complement strand
ACAGAGGTGTGGAAGATGTTGTTCTCCAGATCCATGCGGTCATCGAGGTAGACCACATCCCCTTCTCCGGGATACCAGCCAAGGACTTTGCAGGAGCGACCATGGCAGGCTTGTTCTTCCAGCCAGCTGTGCGAGACCATCTGCATTTCAGGACACTGGGCATCTACCTTTTGATAGTCCGAAAGCATGAATATCCAAGAGAGTAAGACAGAGCAGAGTTCCATGAGGGATTCTCCTTGATCATGGTCGCGTATAACGACATTGCAACAACCATTGACGACCGAGTACAAGAAGATATCTCTTCCGGGCCATCACGAATCTGATGCTGCGCTCGGACGCTCCGAAGATTCCTCTAGACCTCATTCATATCCATCGCATGAGGATGACGCAACATCAGTGTATAAGAATATTCTGCATTATATATGCCGAGGTTACACTGATTTGAGTCATCTGTTGAGAAATCAGAAAGATAGCGGGTTTCTTTAGATTGAAACAAGGCTAAGTGACTGTTCAACAGTACAAATCTTGTCAAACATCTGACCTGAAATGTGACAATATTTGGAATTGTGCACCAGGACAGTGCATAGAAGATGGGAGCCTAGGAAGATAGTTCCCCAAGTAAAGTCAGCACAGAAGTGGGGCCAGAACTGTGTTTAAGTACCTTCGACATGATCAGCAGTGGAGTCAGCGCTTGCAAGCGGCCCCGGATCTCGGCTCCGGCCTTGCGGGTCTTCTCCGGTAAACGATAGCCCAGGGTCCGGTTGGCCAGGCCCAGCTTGAAGTAATCCACCGCTTCAGCGCTTAAGCCCCGCCTGTCCAGATAGGCCAGACCCTCGGCGTCGTTCTTCAGGGCCTCGTGATAGTAGTCCACCACTTGCCGCAGCAAGGCCTGGTCTTCGGCGTTGCTGTTCAAGAGAATCGGCAGTTTGCGCACGCGGGTGTGCTTTACGGAACCGGCATCAGCGACTAAAGAAGGGGCGTAGTCCGCCAGCAGCAGCTCCACCGCATGGCGGAAGCTGACCCCTTCGGCCTTCATCACCCAGTCGATCACACTGCCGCCGGTCTGGCAGGCACCCAAGCAGTGCCAAAGGTTTTTATCCGGACTGATCACCAGGCTCGGCTCGTGGTCGTCGTGGAAGGGACACAACCCCAGGTAGTCCTTACCATGCTTCTTCAGGACGATGCCCTGACTCTCCACCAGACGGACCTCCTGTTTCAACCCCTCAATCTGCTCATCGGTATGCGGGCCATGGCGGGTTCCTCCAAAATCCTGTCAAGATTAAAGTTGACTCTTGTAAGGAGCTATTTTTATACTTAACAGGACCAACCGTCAAGTCGTTCCCGGAACATGCCCATATACTTTGGAGGGCGTGACATGAATTTGGATTTGTTTCTCACTATGCAAAACGAAGACTTCCGCAAGGCATTCGGGGGACGACTGAAGAATCTGCGCAAGCAGAAACGTTGGTCGCAAAAGGAGCTGGCCGCTAAAGTGGAGATCCGCTTTCAGCAGCTCAACAAGTACGAGAGCGGTCTCAATCTGCCACCGGCAGAGATGTTGATTAAACTGGCCGATGCCCTGGGCACCACCGTGGACTTCCTGCTCACCGGCAACCCCGCTGAGGAGATGCCCCTGGGTAATACCCGACTGTACAAGCGATTCAAGGCGGTGGAAGATTTCGACGGAACCGACCAGGAGACAGTGATCAGTCTCATCGACGCCATGATCGCCAAACGCCAGATGCAGACCACTCTGGTCTCATTGGACGATCAAGCCGCCTCTAACCATTAACTTTTTTGGAGAACCCTCATGCTCGCCGCAAAACAAGAAGCATTGGAGACCATCGGCAAACTGCCCGACGATACCGACATGGATGAGATCATGTACCAGCTCTATATACTGGATAAGATCCGCAAGGGGCAGGAGGCTGTTGAAAAGGGCCAAACGATCACCAGCGAGGAACTAAAACGGGAAATCGATTCATGGTGATCTGGTCGCAACCGGCCAAGGCTGATTTGCGCGCTATCCACGACTTCATCGCTCATGATTCTCCTCACTACGCCAAGAAGGTCGTCCAGGATATCCGGGAGAAGACCGATATCCTGGAACGTTTGCCTCAAATCGGAAAAAAGGTGGCGAAACTCAACAATGAACAGATCAGAGAGCTATCCATCTACTCCTATCGGATCATCTATGAGATCAAGGATAAAGGGATCTACGTGCTGACCGTCGCGCACAAGCGGCAGGATTTAAAGGCCGAAGACATCAAACGATAATTTTACATATTTACAAAAGCGCTGACCCAGGGTGCGCCAACACCCCGAGCCAGCTGACCACCACCCAACTAAACAGGAGTTGAGCCATGGCTAAAAACCATTGTAAGGGCAAGGCACGCCCAGTAAAAACCCCCCATAACCGAACCCTTACCGTCGACAAGTTCTATCACTACTACATCCCGAGCAAAGACGCTCCGCCCGGCACCTCCAACCGCTCGATCGCCGTGCCCTGCATCTACTTCAAAGGCCGATGGCTGGAACAGGCCGGATTCAAGATCGGGTCGATGGTCAAGATACGGGTCAGGCCGGGGCGGCTGATCTTGACCAACAAGTAAACCTAAACAAAAAAGCCTCGCTCTGCTCTGAGTGAGGCTTTTTTACAGTGGGTGTCCGGATAGTAGGATAGTAATCCTTGAGCAGCGAATCCGATTGAGCATACGTCCCTATGAACCTTGTGAAGCGTGACATACTTCACCGAAATTTCCTGAAGAAGGGCGTATAATGATAGTTTTTTGGATGGCTGCAACCCTTCCGTAACTTTACAGATCTTTCTCCGGATTCCGATTCTCTTCATCAGAACCAACCGCCCAGGCGCAGGTTAATCCCGATCTGATCACGCATACCGGCCGGCACTCTGGCCTCATCGGCGTAGTCAGCCCACTGGGACACAGTATCGACGACTTCCTGCAAAAGGGTTTCAGCCCGGCCCCGTTTCAGGGACAGGGTTCGGCCGCAGGCTTTGAAATCTTCCAGGGTAAAATCCTCACGTTTACCGTTTAGGGTCATCTGATGACGGGATGTCCAGGCACCCAGGGGATTGAAGCTGTAGGTCAGGTCGTAAGCGGGGGCGAGCCGCCACTCCCCCTGTTTGTTCATCAAGAAGGCGATGTTCTTCACATGGTCATCCTGATTGCGCGCCACGATGTTGAATGCCATGCGGCGAAACTGCTCCTCCACGCTGCTCATTGGCAGACCCAATTGACGGATCACCTGCATCGCCTGTTCATAGCTGTAGGCCCCGGGCAGGTTGAAATCGAAATGAGCCAGACCGCCCAGGGATTGCATGTGTAACTTCTCACCACCGCTCAGCCGATCGAAGCGCCGGGTCATGAAATGGCGCCGACCATTTTCCTCCAACAGACGACTCTCACTGATCTCGATCCCCGCATCACGCGCCATGCAGTAGTAGGCATACTCCACCGCGCCGTATCCCCGTGGGTCGTCCAGCTCCTTGTCCCGGTTCCCGGAAACACCATCGAATTTCAGCAACCAGTATTCGAATCCGTCCCCGGCGGCGATCTGCCCCGAGCGTACTTCCTGAGTGGCGGGATTCCACGCAATCACCGCCTTGGCCCGGGCGCCCCCCGCCGAAGTTCCCACCCGCAGGATATCGATCAACCCCTGCTCGGTGTGCTCAGCAGAAAATGAAGCCTGTAATTGATTACGATGACTCAGCACATCTGAGGCGAGGGCGACCAAGCGATCGATTTCCAGGGGTCGAGACCGCTGTTCTGTGGGACCGTTCATTGGGTGAAACTCCAACGCCCCCATACCCCGCTCACCGGTATAACAGAGGCGTTCGATCACATTGAAGGTGTCCGGGGATCGCCCCTGAGTGGCCAGCCAGGCATCAATCAGGGTATGGCCAAACCGGTCTGGCAGGGCATCGGCCAGCAGACCCGGCAGTCCGAAAAAACTCTCCCGGGAGAGTTCCGCAAACCGGTAGACCCGGCGCGACAGGGGCATCACCAGCGGCGAGACTTGAATCCCGCTCCTGGCAAACGGGGGATCGTATTCGAAAGACGCCACAGGGTCGGTCTCACTGAGCGACACCGCACCTATGGTGCGGCCCCACATCCTGACCTCTGCCAATGCGACCATCAATCATCCTCCCAGGTCCAAGGCTTATCCTGCGCCTTTTTGGCGGAACGACGCGGCGCACGCTGGCGGGGTTTTCCCTGCCCACGCAACAGTGCTATGGGACCGGGCTCTACCTCCGGTAGCAACCCCTGTAGACCGATCAGGTTGTCCAACACCCGCAACAACCGAATCAAGCTGGCGAGTTGCACGGAGGCGCCTGACTCCATGCGTTCCAATGTGCGTTTGGAAATACCCGCCTGGTCCGCGGCCTCCGCCTGTGTCAGTTGCAAATCCAGTCGCTGTTGCGCCAATCGCCGGCCCAGCTCGATAAGCACCGTCTCATCTGTTAGAGCACCATTAATCTTCATAATCGTCATATTTGGCGAATAAACACATATATTCCTATTATATCGCCATAACATGCGATTTAAATACATATCGCATATTTCGTAAATAATGACGATTTATAGTAAATACTAGTTATTTATCGCAGGATTTGGCGGATTATTCAGTACCAGGATCCGATCATGAACCGGATCGATGCTATGCTCATCGAAAACACGGCCAGTAATTATTCGACATGAAATATCTGATCCTATTCGCGGCACTGTACCTTGTGGGCTGCAGCCAGTCCGAGAATACCGATACCACGCCAAAGGCACCGGATATGCCCCGTTTCGCGGATGAAAATCTGGCCAAGGGTCGCGGTATCTGGATGGGAACCTGTCGTAACTGCCACCTGCTGGGGATATCCGGTGCGCCGGCGGTGACCGATTTCAAGGCCTGGGAGCCCCGTATCGCCAAAGGTAAACCCGCCTTGTATCACAGTGCGCTAAACGGTGTAAAAGGCCCGGATGGTCAGTACCGCATGCCTCCCAGGGGCGGCAATACCCAGCTAAAAGACGATCAGGTTCGTCAGGCTGTTGATTATATGGTGGCTTCCGTCAAAAGACTCGCGGGACACTGAAACACTTCACCGGCCTCTACGTTTTCGTCCTTTGATCGCTTCAACAAAGGCCTCGATTCGGGTCGAGAGTTGGCCCATGTCATCCGGGCTGTAATCGGTTTCTACATATAGCATGGGCAAACCACGGGCTGACAGCGCTTCAGCGATACTGCGTTGTTCCATCTCATAGACCTGACAACCCGCAAAGGATTGGTAGACCACGCCATCCACCGCGAAACTCTCCGCCAGTTCCAAGAGTCGCCGGCGCCGATCCTCATTGTGATTGAAGATCGGACAGGTACAGGGCTTGAGATAGCGATCGGCAATGGCATCCACCATATCGTACAGACGCCACTCATCCACTGAGGTTAAGTCGTAGAGCATGCGATTGGCCGAACAGGTTTCATCCGCGACCACCACGCCTCCCGACTCTTCGATCAGCAGGGGCAGCTTCAGATTGGGAAATATCGGTGGCGATCCGGTGAACAGTATGCGCGGTGCCTTGGCCTGTGCCGCTTTGAATCCCTGTTCCCGTCGTTCTTGTAACTCCTGATTCAAGATCTCCACCGCGTCACACCAGCGATCCAGATCGTCGAAGAAATAGGCGTTGGTGACCAGGAATACATCCTTTCCTAGAATCGTCACAGGAGGTTGTTTGCGTAACCGGTGAAGTTCTCTAAAGGCATTGCGTGCCCTTGCGGTACGCGCCATCGCCTGCTTCAAATCCCTCCGGGTTAACTTGCGTCCCAGGGACTGGGAAAGTTCCAGAGTGAAGTTTTGCACCGACTCCCGCCAGTAGAGTCGCGCACTGTCACTGTCTTTGGAACGGGGCAGTTCCATGTCGTATACGGAGTAACCCATCTCCCGGATCATTGCGCCTGCCTTGGTTTTTTGGTCACAGGTCGTGGGATTGATCACCATATCGAGGGAGCCCACCCGGGGTATCGAGGAGTGATCCTGCAACATTCCCAGGGTTGCCTTGACCAGGGAACAGGATTTTGCCGGCATGAAATCGGCGCCACGATTGTCGTAATGGTAGGAACCGTTGCACAAGCGCACCGGGGTCGCCCCCAACGCATAGATCAATTCCTCAGGAATCTGAACACAGGTCGTACCCACGAGGGGCCCAGTGTGTTGCAGCATTTCCCCACGACAGTAGACCCGCTTGAACAGATCGTAGAAATAGTCCATTCCACGGGGATTATCGGAAAACCCATGGGTGATGTGATCGAGCATGGTCTGGGATTCACCGGCTTGGCGGCTTTGCGCATAGGGTAGCTCCCGGGTATTGCGTGCTTTCAATCGTCTGCGCCTTTTTCCATACGTATTTGAAACCCTGCTTCGGTGGATTCAAACAGGTTCTTGCCGATAAATGTGACGCTCAGGGCACCCTCCTCGGGACAGGCTGCAACACACTTCAGGCAAAGGGTGCAGTCCTCCGTCACCAGGTTAACGGTCTCCACATCATCGGCGATCTCTTCGATATCCATATCGCAGGCCCGATAACAATCCCCACAACGGGTACACTTTTCACCGGACTTAATCAACTTCAGAGCGGCCGCTTTGGAAAACAGATAGTGCAGCGCACTGAAAGGGCAGAAGTAGCAGAAAAACCGTTTTTTTACGAAAGCACCCACCAGAAACAGACCCAACACAATGATCCCGAGACTGGTGATAACCAATCCACTGGTCGAAGAAAAATCGAGATAAAACTGGGAGTAGTCCCCGGTGAAGAGCGGAATCAGGGTACGCCCGGGGCAAATCTTGCAAAACGGCATGGACAACCCCTGGGGTAACTTACCCAGACCGAACAACGGATTACTGATACCTATCGGAATCAGGATCAACAACGCCAGGAGCACATACTTGATGACCTGAATGCGTTTTCGGGTTCGCCAGCGATATTCGGAATAGGAGACACCCAGACGCTGTCGAGCAGCGGTGATCCAATCCTGCAGGGTCCCCAGGGGACAGACATACCCACACCAAGCTTTATTGAGCAATATAAACCAGAGGATGAAAACCACCAGAGAGATCAGGAACATCACACCCGCATAACCCATAAAGCTTGCAAACGGGTGATTCAGGTCGTGTTGCAGAATACCCAGATAGCAGACACCACCCCGGCCCTCCGAATTAAAGACACAGGCAAAGCTGGGTAGCTTATCCCCCAGATCAAAACCCACGAAACCACCATAGACAAGCAGTATGAAAGCCAGGATTTGAAAGCCGTTTCTAAAGGCTTTTAAATTAACCTGATTGACCCGATCTCTGAGACTTTTAGCAGGCTTCATAGCGTGGAATCCACCTGCTCATGTACAGATCAATCGGCGTTTTCGGATCTTCAAGCGATACAGAAATACACCAAAGCCACTCAACAAAACCACGCCGATAAGCAGGGCAAACGCGGGAAGTTTCGCGGCCCATTCCAACGGCGAGGGACGAAAGTCGATGGGAAGACTCATGCGATAATGAATCTGACGATAGGGTTGGTTATGGAAGACACCGGCCTCATCGATCCGAGTCTCGGCCAGCATCAGAATATACTGCTTTGCACCCCGGCGTGAACCGCTCTCCCGATACCGGTAGCGGGGTATCTCGAAGGTAACCAAACCCTGGTCATCCGCATTGAAACGCGCACTCCAGCCACTATCACTGACCGTCTTCAAGGTAACCGCGTTCAGCGGCTTTTGCTGATGATAAACCCGGGCACGAATCCGATCCCCCGAATAGAGACAGCAGGAGATATGATGATCCTGCAACGGTTTTTGCAGCACCACTTCGAAGGGCACTGTCGCTACCGGTTCCCGACCATACTTGGATTCGTTGGTGCGGCCACGGATTTCCTTCAGCAGCGACTCCTTTACATCACCGTGGCGATTATAAAAACGATACTTGCTCAGCTCCACCTCAAGGGTGTCCCCTTCCACGTACCGTTCCTGCAGGTAGACCCAATGGTACCCTTTTTGTGGGGTTGTGAATTGGATGGTGTCCTCAATAACCTCAGCATCAATCCAGTTGCCAGAGGTATCGACCACAGCCGCGGTTCGTTCGACGACCCGATCGATGGAATCCCGGGATCCATCAGAGCCGGTAAAATCACCCCGATGGATATACAGCACCTTTTCCGCACCATGCGCATCAACAGCCGATTTATCCCCAGGCCGGTTGTCGACCCACAGCTCGGCGCAAGCGCTCTGAGCAAAAGTGAACAGGATCAGGATACTGATCCCCAGAGGAACATCGCAACGCCACCAAACTCGAGATGAAAGGATCGTCATCGGTACGTACTCGTTTTTACTGCCGACTGCCAACCACTCAGTAGCGGGCGCTCACGCCGAGATAATAACTGCGCTCATCCGATTTGCTCGATCCCTGGTAATAGTCCCGATCGAGCATGTTTTTTATGGCGGCATTTACCGTCAACGCATCAGTCACCTGATAATTCAACTTGGAATTGAGCGTGAAATAGGCGTCGTAGGAGCCCGGTACACCCCGCTGATCATCTGTGTTGTCATCCCGGCTGTACATGTCTCCCACATACGTACCGATCAAAGAGCCTGACCAGGCATTCCATCTGCCCTCAATCCCAACATTGGCCAATCGTTTCGGTTGCAGGGGAATCTGTTTGCCCTCCGACTCGGGTCGCACGGAATTCTCGGTGATCTCAGTGCTCACCCAGGTAGCGTTCACAAAGGTGTCGATGGATTTTGTCAACCCATGACGCAGCTCCAAATCCAACCCTTTGGTGCGTGCTTCACCCGCATTGCGTTTGGTGCGATCCGATCCGCTGGTGGTCGAGTAGATCAGATCAGTGAACCGGCTGTAGTAGACCGTACCTCGAAGTTTGGTATCCGCACCCAGTCGCTGATCCACGGAGAACTCCGCGGTGGTCACCTGTTCCGGATCCAGATCGGGGTTAGACCAGTAGATGGTACTGGTGCCAAAGGTGGAGTACATGTCCGACAGATTCGGTGCGCGAAATGCCCGACCCAGTGCACCTTTGAACACGGTCGCCTTATTCAGTTCATAGACCATCGAGAGTTTCGGACTGAAGGCGGAGCTGGAACGGCTGTCATAGTGGTTCAGGCTGTCTTTGATGAAGATATCACCCTCTGTCGACCAATAGTCATAACGGGCACCGAGATAGGCGGTCAGCCGGGACGTCAGATCATATTCATCCTGAAGATAGAGGGCATACAGGGTTGATTCACCACTCGCATAGTCACCCCGTGCCCCTTTCTCATCCTCTTCCCGCCAGTTATCCAGTGCGTACACCTTCTTATTCAATCGATCCCGGTTTGCCGAGACACCGAGCACCAGATAGTGGCTGTCACCCGCGAATGTTCCGAGATGAAAATCCGCGTTCAGTGCATTGGCGGGAATATCACTGAGCTTTCCGGAACCTTCCGTATCCGTCAAACTCCGGCTGATGGAGGTGTACCAGTAGGCATTGTCCTGATAGCTGATACTCCCCGTGACTTCCGCCTCTTCGCTCAGATCACGGGAGTAGTTCAGCGAGTAGCGTTTCACCTCTTCGCCATTGCTGGTACTGAGAAAATCGGTGGCCCGGATGGTGGCCGAGGCCCCGTCGATTTCCGCGGAACCTGAGTAGAAAGGCACACCATCGGCGCGCAGATAGCTCTCGCCATCCGCCGGATAGGAATCCGTATCCAGATAGGTCGTGGAGAAGATCCATTGGCTCACCTCGGATGGCGTGATATAGAGACGGGCGGTGATATTGTCCTGTTCCCAGGACTGGGCGCCTTTATCACCCACGATATAGGTGGTACCGCCGGTCGAGGTCCCTACTTGCTCCCAACCGGACACCGGGGTACCGCCGCTGCTGCCGGTACTCCTAGTCACATAGGTATCGGTGTACCCATCCGACTCCTTGTGGCCGTAGGAGAGACTCACCCCGACACCCGAATCCAATTTGTCCTGGTACCCCAGAGTCAGACTCCTGAAGTCATGGCTGCCGGTTTCACCCTGTGCGCGCAGCTGGCGTTTCTCCGGGGCCTTGGTGATGATATTGATGACACCCGCCATACCCGCTCCGCCATAGAGCGAGGAAAAGGGCCCCGGCACCACCTCGATCTGCTGAATTTCGTCCATCGGTACAATGGACATATTCACCCCCGCACTGAACGCGTTGTTCAACGGAACCCCGTCGAGCAGAACCCCGGTACGGTAGTAGCCCGGCACGCCACGCAGGGTGATCTGATTCTTCCAGTTACTCGGCTGCTCGCCACCCATACCGCGGATAAACACCCCAGGGACGCCCTGCAGCGCCTCATCAATCCTTTGTGCCTGACGGTTTTCGATATCCTGTTCCGTCACCACAGACACACTCGCCGGAGCCTCGGACTCCACTTTTTCGGAGCGCGTGGCGGTTACCACTAGGGTCGTCGGTTCTCCTTCACCAGCATCCGCCAGACACAGCTGCGGACCAAACAAACAAAATGCGAGCAAGGTACGGGAGGGGGAAGAGAGGGGATGCTTACGACTCATGATTCTGGAATTCCTGTTTTGTTATCAGCCATGACGGATTTGCGGGACACCACGCTCAACCGTCGGAACCAAAATCCTGCCAGCGCCAAATCATATCGCTAAAACCATAATAAAAACAATGTGTTATATCACACACCACAAGCAGGTCATATCACACATAAACAGAGTGGTTTTGTGTTGTCTAGAAGGGAATTCACACCAGCAATTACGGGTTGCACAAAAATCTTCGTGCCAACCGGTTGAGAATTTTGGGTATGAAATCTTGACCTGATTGCGGCTTTGGTTCAGTTTGTTCTGCCGAATCCTATTTTCTTGACAGGTACCATGAGCCACTCCTCTGACAACCACCCGACGGATGCGCCGGCAAATCCTCAATTGGCCGTCGAGCGTTTCTGCGATGGCTGCAACTGTTCCCAATCCGTACTCAGTGTATTCGCCGAGCGATATGGATTGGATCAAGGTCTGGCCATGCGCATTTCCAGTGGCTTCGGCGGTGGCGTCGGCCGCATGGGTCAGATCTGCGGCACCCTCAGCGGCGCAACCCTGGTACTGGGCCTGGAGCAGGGACCTCGGACCCGCCTGGGCAAGCAGGCGAAAGAGGCCACATACCACAGTACCCGCTGGATCCAGGAGCGCTTTATCCAACGCCACGGCAGCAACCTCTGCAGGGAGTTACTGGAGAAGGATCTGAGTATCCCTGAAGAGTATCAGCAGGTGCGCGATTCCGGATTGTTCCAAACCCGTTGTCCCCACTATGTGGAGACAGTGGTATCCCTACTCAATGAATTTATCGAAAATCAACACAGGCGTATGAAACAGAAAATTCTTACCATGCTGGAACTCCAGGACGCCATGAACAGCCGGGTCAACGCGGACTGGCGGGAGGCCGCTTACCCCTGGTACCGGGCCATCTGGACCGAATGCGCGGAGATGCTCGACCACTATGGCTGGAAATGGTGGAAGCACCAGAAACCGGACATGGCTCAGGTACATTTGGAACTGGTGGATATCTGGCACTTCGCCCTCAGTGACCTGATTCTCCACAACGACAATCTCGACAGGGCCGCAGATCAGGCGCTTGAAGGTCTCCAGCAGTCTACCGAAAGCGTCGATTTCAGAAGTGCCATCGAACACTTAGCAATGAACGCGATTCAGGCGCAATCTGCGAATGTGGCCCTGTTCGCCCAGGTAATGCAGGCGGCGGACCTGGATTTCGACACCCTGTTCAAAACCTACGTCGGTAAGAATGTGTTGAATTTTTTCCGCCAGGACCATGGATACAAGGAAGGGACCTACATCAAGACCTGGGCGGAACGCGAGGACAACGAATACCTGGCGGAGATCCTCAAGCAGCTCGATGCGGACAGAGAGGATTTCAGCGATCAGGTCTATCAAGCCCTGGAGCAGGCCTATCCCGGATGACCTCCGGCTATTCCCTCAGACGGAGAAGGTATCCTAAGCCCGGGAGGTCGCAGGGTAGGGGGATTCTGAATGCCAGCCCCCATCCTCCCTGCGACGGTCAGCACCTTTAGCGTCCCGTGTTGAGAGATCAGTCTGGGAATGCCCACCACCCGCGTTTGTTGTATGTGAATCACTCGACCGTAATCCCATGTTTCCATGCCGAATTCTAAAGGAAACGAAAGCTGAGCCGAAATGAACTCTATCCCCTGATGATCACTAACCCGTTGCATTGAACACCATCAGGGAAGGTCTCCTTTGCGCAGGTACTGAAGGCGGCGCCAACAACCTGCATACACAGGAATACCGGTACGTCACAACCGCCTGAAGTGCAGACGGATTTCTGTGTGTTCATTCCGAGGGACGATGATGAGGCGAGTCAACGTAGGCGTTAAGATTGGCGCTGGATTCTTGACCCTGGTAATCATTCTACTGGTAACCGGTGGGACCAGTTACTGGATCATTCGCAACCTGACCCAGTCCCTGTCCGACATCACCGGACCGGTGTGGAACGCCATGACCACCACGGAATCAGGGATTCGACTGGTTCAACAGGAATTGATTGCGGTAGACAACATTCTCATGGGAGGCAGCGAAGACGATCGCGCAATCCTCGAGGCAGAGCAGGAGGTCCAGGCGGTATTCGACCGCTTGGTGGCCAGTAAACAGGTTGATCAGCAAACGCTCGATGACCTGCAACAGCGAATGAGCGCCTTCTCAGACAAACGCAACAATCTTACCCGGCAGCACCACGACTATCTGCTCCAGGAGCAGGCCCTGGATCAGAACAGCGCCCGATTTCTCGACCTGTTGGTGGATGTGGAGCGCCTCTCCAGCGAAGAGATGCTGCGTCAGGACATGAATGCAACGAACAATACCGAGCTATCCGACGAGGAGGAGAGGGATCGCTGGACCTCCATAAACGCGGCCGGGGAAGCCAAGCTGGCAATACTCTCACGCCTCGAATACTACCGACGTTACAAAAAAGAGCCTGCAAATGGCGAACTACTCTCCCACATTGATCTGCTGTTTGATGATCTGTCCTATGCCATCGATACCATATCTGAGGACCCGCTGTTCAACCAACCCCTGACGGGAGATGAGTTCACGGGACAACCCATGCAAGCCGCGCTACACAACCTGACGGATCAGCACCACGATCTGCTCAAGACAGTCATCGAGAGCCACCGCCAGGTAAGGCAGGCTCGGCAAAACTACGCGACGGCTGCGGATGCTTTGATGGAGATCGGCGATCAACTCAACCGGGAGATTCGTGCCAAAGTCGCAGATGAAAAATCAAATCTGGGGGAACTGGTGGAGACCGGTTATCAGGTATTGTGGATCGCCATTGCCCTGGGGGTACTGATTGCTGTCCCGGTTTATGCCTTGACGGTAAGGGCCATCGCCGGCCCCCTCAAGGAGATCCGCAACGAGCTTGAAGCGATCTCACAGGGTGACGGTGACCTGACGGTGCAACTGAAAATCAAGAGCCACGACGAGATTGGCGACCTGGCGGATGCCTTCAACCGCTTTGTTGTCAAACTGCGTGATATGGTTGCCGGCATGCAAGGCTCGGCACGCCAGTTGATCAAAACTACAGCCCAAATCACAGAAGTCTCACAGCGCACCGGCAAAGAGGTGGAAACCCAGAGACAGGAGGTGGAATCCGTGGCCACCGCGATCAACGAACTCTCCGCCAGTTTCCAGGAAGTAACGAACAATACCACCCGTGCCGCGGACAGCGCGAACGCGGCCGACCAGGAGAGCAAGAACGGCAAGCGGGTGGTGCTCGACATGGTCGAGAAGATCCACCAGGTAGCGGAAGAGGTCGATCGAGCCACCTCGGTGATCACCGGTCTGGGTGAGCACAGTCAGGCCATCGAAAGTGTGCTGGATGTGATCCGTGGCATCTCCGAGCAGACCAACCTGCTGGCACTCAATGCCGCGATTGAAGCTGCCCGCGCCGGGGAGCAGGGTCGCGGCTTTGCCGTGGTCGCCGACGAAGTCCGGAACCTGGCGGCCCGCACCTATGATTCGATCAGTGAAATACAGCAGATGATCGAACAACTACAGAGCGGAACCACAGATGCCATATCGGTCATCCAGAATGCGCCAGATCACCGACACCGTGGCATCGATCTCACAACTCAACCGGGAGATCGCTACCGCGTCCGATGTCCAGCATCACACCGTGATGGGAGTCGATCAAAACATCATGAGTATCAACCAGGTTGCGATACAGACATCACACAGCACTGATGCCCTGCTCGAATCGACCCGGGCGCTTCAGGCACTGGCCACGGACCTCGAATCCCATGTGGGGCGTTTCAAAGTATGAGGTATCTTACTCTGGGGGACTATCAGAACATACTGGGTAATCCGCCGACCCAGGAAGGCGCGCATCACCGCTGGACAGGTTTCATACCTCCCAAACTCTCACACAGATGGGTAAGAAACTTCTATAATCATCTGAGAGTGTCCCACAGTTTCACCCACTGGTTGCATTCACCATCCGGAGTTATATGGATTTCCCCTGGTAAAGCATCCGATCGGTATCTCGCTGAACATACACTGATACGGAATCACTTCCGATGATGACTAAGGGCGTGAATAGGGACTGTCTCATGGTATTTCATCGACTATCAAACCCGGATGTCATCCCATAAGGGATTGTCATCGTTAACCAACAGGAGTTCGTTGTGCCATTTGCTCCGGGTATTCTCGAAAACAGGGCCTATTTGGTCGTCGATGATTTTGGCGATATGCGCAGCATGATCAAAAACATGCTCCAGGCCTGCGGTGTGCAGGATATTACCCTGGCCAACAATGGGGCGGATGCCATCGACCAACTGAACCGTAAACGATTCGATGTAATCCTGTGTGATTATAACCTGGGGCCGGGTAAGGACGGACAACAGGTACTCGAAGAGGCTAAGCATCGTCAACTGATCGGTCTCGGATGTGTATTTCTGATCGTCACGGCCGAGAACGCCCGTGAGATGGTAATGGGTGCGGTGGAATACGAACCCGACTCCTACCTCACCAAGCCGTTCAACAAGGATCTCCTCAAGGCCCGCCTGGAAAAACTCATCGCAAAAAAACAGAATCTGATTCCTGTCGAGCAGGCACTCCTCAACCACAACAAACAAGGCGCGATCAAACTGCTTGATGAAAGAATCGCGCAAAAACCACCCAACAGTAATGAGCTGCGAAAAATTAAGGCTGAAATACTGCTCGGAGCCGGCCAGATCGCCGCGGCCCGCCAGGCCTACGAAGAGGTGCTGAGTCTCCGGGATCTTCCCTGGGCGCGACTCGGCCTGGGTAAGACGCTGTTTCTGTCCAAAGCCTATGTTGAGGCTCAATCGCAATTCACGGCCATCACCGAACACAATCCGAATTACACCGCCGCCTATGACTGGCTGGCCAAGTGCTATAAAAGCCTCAATCAACTGAGCGAAGCTCAAAAGACCCTTGAGGTTGCCGCTAAAATTTCACCCAAGTCCGTGCTACGCCAGCAGATGCTGGGCGAGGTCGCGCTATTAAACAAAGACGATCAAGCTGCGGAAAACGCTTTCACCAAGGCAGTCAAACACGGTCGTTATTCAGTTTATAAACACCCTTCGGATTATGCCAACCTGGCTAAAGTCAGCGCTCGCACCCAACAGGGCGATGCGGGTCTCAAGATACTCAAGGATATGAAACGGGAATTTCACAAGGATCCCAAAGCGGACCTTTATCGTGCCACCGCGGAGAGTGTGGTGCATGAAACCATGGGCAACAGTGATGCCGCGCAGGCCTCACTGGATCAGGCAGCACAGATCTTCGAAACCTTGGAGGACAAAACGGACAGCGATTGCTCCCTGGAAATGGCAAAAACCTTCCAACACTTCAACAAGACCGAGGAGAGCGTGGAACTGCTCAAAAGTACGATTCTAAATAATCATGCCGACGATGAACTCATGGATGAGATACGACAGACTCTCACATCGACCGGTATCAACGAAGAGACCCTCGGCTCTATCGACGCCATGCGGGAAGAGGTGACGTCATTGAACCGTAAAGGCGTGGAGCTCGCCCGTAAAGGTCAATACGAAGAGGCCATCAAATTGCTCAAAGAGACCTCCGCCCGCATGCCCGCCAACAAGGTAGTCAACCTGAATACAGCCCTGGTCATGCTCATGGACATGGAACGCAGTGAGTTCAATCAGACGCGTATCGATGAAATCCAGATCTATCTTGATCGGGTGAACAAATCCGAACCCGATAATCCGGTACTGCTTAAATTACAGAGTCGTCTGAATTCTGTACTCAACAGCAATGCTCAAGAGAGTTGATATGAACTTCTCCGACATACTCGCTTCGATCATTCATGATATGAAGAACTCCCTGGGAATGGTGATCAATACCCTTGACGAAATGACCGAAGAAATCGGTTATCGTGAGAACCCAAAATTCGCCTCCCTACAACATGAATCCCAACGTCTCAGCAACAACCTCATCGCACTGCTGTCGCTATATAAGATCGACAACGGTCAACTCACACCGAATATCGAAGAGATACAGGTGGCAGATTTTCTCGAAGAGGTCGTGATCGACAATCAGAGCGTCGCGCAGTCTAAATCGATCACTCTCAGCTATGAATGCGATCCGGATCTGAGTGGTTACTTTGACGAATGGCTGATCCGTGGGGTAATCAACAATCTCATTGGCAATGCGTTAAGATACACCCGTACTCAAATAAGCTTGTCTGCCGAGATGATTGATGACTATCTGGTGATTCGTATCGAAGACGATGGCGCAGGATTTCCTCAAGGTATGATCGAAGCCCAGGCCGCATTCAATCGCAATAAAGCCCTGGCTGAGGGGCAAACTCAACTGGGTATCTATTTTGCCTCCATGGTAGCCCACGCCCACAAGAACGGCGAACAAACCGGCTCAGTATATCTGGAAAACAACCACAAGCTTTCAGGCGGGTGCTCCTCCATCTGGTTGCCTTGATTTGAAATGTCCGCCAGTGACCCGGGTGACACTCAACGAAATCCGGGACGGGATAGCTCTTTTATGTATCCAGGCTACACTACACCTTCTCAACCCGATGTGTTACGCAATGATAGCGAACAGCTCATGAACACATATCGAAACTATAATCCAATACTCTGGATGCAGAATGTCTGGCGAAATCGGCTGCAGTCCCTGTTTTTGCTTACACTCATGGCCGGTTATCTGGGTCTGTTGGGCTGGCTCTTGTGGGGACCTCAAGGACTGATGATTCTCCTCGGCGTCGGAGTAACCGGAATGTTGTTCCATCCAACACTCTCTCCCCGTCTCATCATGCGCATGTATGGGGCCAGACCGATCCTCCCGGAGGAGGCCCCAATACTCTTTCAACTAATAGGCGAACTGGCTGTACGAGCAGATCTCGAAACACGACCTGCGCTCTACTATATACCGAGCCAAATGCTCAACGCCTTTACTGTGGGCATACCCCACCAGTCGGCGATCGCGATTACCGATGGTTTGATGCGCCACCTTGAAACCCGTGAAATCGTGGGGGTTCTGGCTCATGAAATCAGTCATATCCGCAACAACGATCTGTGGGTCATGGGACTCGCAGACCTGTTCAGCCGGGCCACCAGCCTCTTGTCCACGCTGGGCCAGTTACTATTGCTGTTCAGTCTGCCACTGATGCTGTTTTCTCAAATCCGGATTAACTGGCTGGCATTGCTGCTACTCATTTTCGCCCCCACCCTCAGCACCCTGACTCAAATGGCCCTGTCCCGAACCCGCGAGATGGTCGCTGATCTACATGCCGTCCAGCTTACCGGTGATCCGGAGGGACTGGCTCGGGCACTGGCGAAGATCGAGGGGATACAGGGAGGTTGGCTAGAGCGTGTGTTCATGCCGGGACGACGCTTGCCGGAACCTTCCCTGTTACGCAGTCATCCCCAGACCGAAGCGCGGATCCAGCAGCTGTTGGACCTCAAACCCCAGTCACCGGAGTGGATCGCTGCACAGGGTACGCACCACTCCAATCTTGGTCCCGGTTTACAGACACCTGTACAGAGGCAACCCCACTGGCACATCAATGGACTTTGGTATTAAGAGGCGGACACCTAACCCAGCCAGCAGGTCATCGCTCCTAGCCAATCCAGTATAGACAACACCTCTTAATACCTACTAAACGTGCTGGAATATCATTCTATCTAATTGATAAATATATATATTTACAAATAATTATGAACTTGTTCAAAAAAGGGGAATCGAACGATATACATATTTTTAGTATACGCTAATATACTTATTAGAAAGATCTACTACGGAGACTGACATGTTACCGATATTACTGGGTCTGACGATGGCGATGTTTTTTGGTTTGATCTCTTATCTGGTCTATGGCCTTGAGGGCCTGACCCATTATGCATGGATTGATACGGTTTTCTGGTCCCTGATCGTCACCGGAATCACTGTCAGTCTGATGAACGAGTTGGGACAATGCTTAGCCTGTCGCATTCAGCGTTGGTTCAATACCACTCGGTTCGAGTCGATTTGCAACAAAACGGCATGTAATAAACTTCTATCCTGACATCTGCTAAAAGACAAACTGAAACTACCCAGCGCAAAAATCGAATTCCACCCAGTTTGGGTATTTATTGGCTATCAGACTGCCACTTATATTCATAGATGGCCAACGAAGAGCAGGGCATCAGCTCGGACAGAGTACCAAAGAGGGTCGAAGCCGGCTCAACCCCGCAGTCAGTCCCAATGCAACTGAAGGTCTGACCTGGAATATTGATGTGCCTTTTTCCCCCTTTCCAAATACCGTACGACGAGCCCTCGATAGTGAGTACTGCATCAAGCCCAACAAAGGCGAAGTCGATTTCCTGTGTAGGTACATCGCACCGATAAACCCGGCCATGAAATTCACAGGGCACATCAAAGACTAGATCCGGATTATCCTGAGAAGTCGACCTGCTGATAAAGGTTCCGTTTGCTGCATCCACATCTACGATACTCTTCACCGATTCGACCTCATTGTCAGGATCTGAAATGGTGCAGAGGCGCTCATAAATTACCTTTGTCTTCTCGTAAACACCCTCCTTGGGTGCGAAACGAAAATGTCGTGACATAATGTTAGCTCTCTTACCGATCGCAGTCTCATCCACTGGGTCAAAATCATAATTTCTCACACGCATGTTGACCTGATCCCAGGACTCCGAGGGACCATGACTACGGGTAACATTTGCAAAAACTGGGACAATCCGTCCGTTCATCAAAACTTGTTCCGAGGGCAATCCCTCATCACAATAAACAAAGCTGGTGTTTGCTGTAAGTAGCATGAATAAGATTGTGTCCTTCCGTAACTTCATGATCTTTTTCCTTTTCTTCATCTAACAATAAGATGCATTGAACAGAGCCACATCGAGTAAAGTATGCGCCCTTCCACCTATCGCAACCGCAGACCACTGTAGTCAATATTTCATCGATGTGACACTGGGGATAACCCTGTCAGATGACACCTACAAACAGGAACTATCGAGGACACCTACCTGGTTTGAACAACTATTAACCCTGGATTCCAGGCATCCGCCGGAATGACGTACCTTACTATGCGACTAACTCACGATAGAAAAGAGGGGGGATGTTTAACGAAACCTAAACAAGTTCATCACTTGATGTGATCGAGAATACCCTCAAGCTCATCCAGACTGTTATACCCGATCACCAACCTTCCTTTGCCTTTTGCACTCTGTTGCAGATCGACCTTTGCGCCGAGCTTTTCCGAGAGATCGTTGACCAGGCGACGGATGTCAGGATCCATGGGCTGATCGGCTTTCCGAGGTTGTGGATTTTCCTCCTCGTTTTGCAGACGGCGCACCAGGCGTTCGGTTTCACGAACCGAAAGACCCTGAGCCACCACTTGCTTCGCGGCCTTGCTCTGAGCCTCGCCTTTGAGGCCAAGTAGGGTGCGGGCATGGCCCATCTCGAGACGACCGCTCTCTACCAGGGTCTTCACATCTTCGTTGAGTTCCAGCAGGCGTAGCAGGTTGGTCACCGTGGTGCGGGATTTGCCCACGGCCTTGGCCACCTCCTGGTGAGTAAGGCCAAATTCGATCAGCAGCCGGTTAAGTGCATGGGCCTCTTCGAGTGGATTAAGGTCTTCGCGCTGGATGTTCTCGATCAGACCCATGGCCATGGCGGCCTCTTCCGTGACCTCTTTGATCACCACCGGGATCTCATCGAGACCGGCCTGCTGCGCGGCGCGCCAGCGGCGTTCACCGGCAATCAGTTCATAGCGATCATTTTCCACCGGCCGTACCACCACTGGCTGGATGACGCCCTGAGCGGCGATGGAATCAGCGAGTTCCCGCAGGCTGTCCGGATCGAACTCGCGCCGGGGCTGATAGCGTCCCCGCTGAATCAGGTCCACAGCCAGACGCCTGAGATTATCACCCTGAGAGGGGGATGTGGTGGAAGCGCTTGCCTTTTCGCTCTGATCGGTACTGGTGTTCATACCCCCCAGCAGGGCATCCAGCCCCCGACCCAGTCCTCTTTTTTTAACCGCCATAGTTGTTATCCGTTAAGCCTGTTTGTCTTGTTCCTCGTGCAGCCGATGCCGGCGCAGCAGTTCACTGGCCAGAGCCAGGTAGGAGGTCGCGCCGCGTGAGGTCTTATCATAGATCAATACCGGTTTGCCGTGGCTCGGGGCTTCGGCAACCCGGACATTGCGGGGGATGATGGTGTTGTAGACCGCATCCTTGAAGTGAGCCAGCAACTGACCGGATACATCGATGGCCAGATTGTTGCGGGGATCGTGCATGGTGCGCAGGAAACCTTCGATGCGCAGATCCGGGTTGAGATGGGCGCGAATCTGTTCGATGGTATTCATTAGAGCCGTTAACCCTTCCAGGGCGTAGTACTCCGTCTGGATCGGAATCAACACGCCGTGGGCCGCCACCAGGGCGTTCAAGGTCAGCATGTTCAGTGAGGGCGGGCAGTCGATGAGGATAAAATCGTATTCCGGACGGGCTGGAGAGAGGGCCAGATCGAGACGCTTTTCGCGCATCGAGCTGTTCATCAGACCCACCTCCGCAGCGGTGAGATCGGAGTTGGAGGGCAGTACGTCGAAACCGCCGTCCGGGGATCGCTGCAGGGCATCACGCAGGTTCGCATCACCGAGCAGCACCTCGCAGCAGGTATTATCCAGATTGTACTTGTCGATGCCGCATCCCATGCTGGCATTGCCCTGAGGATCCAGATCCACCAGCAGTACCCGCTTTTTCATGGCGGCCAGGGATGCTGCCAGATTGACGGTGGTGGTGGTCTTGCCAACCCCGCCTTTCTGGTTGGCTATGCAGATGATGTAACCCATGGTGTCCGGTTGCTTCACTGGTGACAGGAATCGCCTATCATAACGGTACTCGCCGGTAAGGTGTTAACCTTTCTCCCTAAACCGTACCTGCCACCCCGGCGCTTTCCGGCATTAAACGAGTAATCCTCACCAGACAGCGTTCGGCCTCGCAGAAGGGTACCCGCAGGGGCAGAATCTCGCAGTGAAAGCCCGGGGGCAGGGCGGCGACCTCCGAATCGGGTACCCGCCCCTTCATTGCCAGCAGTTCACACCCCGGATTCAGCACGCCTTGGGCAAGCGCGAGCATGTTGGGCAGATCGGTGAAGGCCCGGGAGATCAGCGTCGGGAAGGGCTCATCCGGCACCAGGGACTCCAGCCGACTGTGTACCGGTGCCGTGTTGGCCAACCCCAGTTCCAAGGTCACCTGACGCAGAAAGCGAACCTTTTTGCTGTTGCTGTCGAGCAGTACGAAACGGGTCTGCGGGCGGAGAATTGCCAACGGAATGCCAGGCAGACCGGCACCGCTGCCCATGTCGAGACAGGATTGGGTTTCGAAGTAGGGCTCCACAGCTAGACTGTCCAGCAGGTGGCGCGAGACCATTTCCAGGGGGTCACGCACCGCAGTCAGGTTGTAGGCCTTGTTCCATTTATGCAGCAGTGTGAGATAGGCGATCAAACGATCGAACTGGGATTCGCTGACAGCAACCGCGAGCTGTTCGATCCCGGCCCGCAGGCGATCCCGGCAGGAGTCTGTATTGAACGCACCCTTACTCATTGGGCGGACCGCTTTTTCAAATGAATCAACAGTAACGAGATCGCCGCCGGGGTGACACCGGGAATCCGCCCCGCCTGTCCCAGAGTCTGGGGACGGTGGCGCTGAAACTTTTCCCGCACCTCCGAGGAGAGTCCCCGTACATTGGCGTAGTCCAGGTTATGCGGAAGGGTCACGGCTTCGTTGGCCCGTTGCCGGTCGATTTCATCTCGCTGCCGCTCGATGTAGCCTGCGTATTTGGCCTGTACCTCCAGCTGCTCAATCACCTGGGGATCCTCGACTCCAGGGCCCAGGCGGGGCAGGGTCATCAGCTCCCGATAGCTGACGTTGGGCCGGGCAAGTAGATTCACTGCGTTTGCCTCTTTCGAAAGCGCCCCGCCCAGCAGGGACTCCGCCCGCTCATCGGCCAGATCGGAGGGGCGCAGCCAGATCCCGTCCAGGCGCTGCTGTTCCCGTTCGATGGCTTCACGCTTGTGGCAGAAGCGAGCCCAGCGTTGATCATCGATCAGTCCCAGGCGACGTCCGGTTTCGGTGAGACGCAGATCCGCATTGTCTTCACGCAGCAGCAACCGGTACTCCGCGCGGCTGGTGAACATGCGATAGGGTTCCTGGGTACCCTGGGTGATCAGATCATCCACCAGCACCCCCAGGTAGGCTTCGTCCCGGCGCGGACTCCAGGGCTCCTCGTCCCGGGCGTGTCGCACCGCATTAAGACCGGCCAGCAATCCCTGGGCGGCCGCTTCTTCGTAACCGGTAGTACCGTTGATCTGACCGGCAAAGAAGAGTCCGTGAATATGCTTCGTCTCCAGAGAGGACTTGAGATCCCTAGGATCGAAGAAATCGTATTCGATGGCGTAGCCCGGGCGCAGGATCTGCGCCTCGGCGAAGCCTTTCATGGATCGTACCAACTGGTACTGGATGTCGAACGGCAGGCTGGTGGAGATCCCGTTGGGGTAGACCTCGTGGGTATCCAACCCCTCGGGTTCGATGAAGATCTGGTGGGATGATTTGTCCGCGAAGCGTACGATCTTATCCTCGATAGAGGGGCAATAGCGGGGACCCACTCCCTCGATGACCCCAGTGTACATGGGTGAGCGGGATAGACCGCCACGAATGATCTCGTGGGTCTGTTCATTGGTATGGGTGATGTGGCAACAGACCTGGCGGGGATGCTCATCCACTGAACCGAGAAAAGAGAACACCGGTGTCGGGGTGTCTCCGGGTTGTGCCTCCAGCTGGCTGTAGTCGATGCTGCGCCCGTCGATCCGTGGCGGGGTTCCGGTCTTCAACCGTTCTACCCGGAAGGGCAGGTCACGCAATCGTGTAGACAGGGCATTGGAGGGTGGATCACCGGCACGTCCCCCCTCATAGTTGGCCAGGCCGATGTGAATCCGTCCGCCAAGAAAGGTCCCCACGGTCAACACCACCGCGGCGGCGTGGAACTTCAGACCCATCTGGGTCACCACCCCGACCACCCGCTCTTGTTCCACGATCAGATCATCCACTGCCTGCTGAAACAACTGCAGGTTGGGTTGATTCTCCAGGGCATGGCGGATCGCGGCCTTGTAGCGGATGCGGTCCGCCTGGGCTCGGGTGGCGCGCACCGCCGCACCTTTGCGGGAGTTGAGGATACGAAACTGGATACCGCCCCGATCGGCGGCATGGGCCATGATACCTCCCAGGGCATCGACCTCTTTCACCAGATGCCCCTTACCGATACCGCCGATGGCCGGATTGCAACTCATCTGGCCCAACGTCTCGATGTTGTGGCTCAATAACAGGGTGTGGGCGCCCATACGGGCCGATGCCAGAGCCGCCTCGGTACCTGCGTGACCCCCACCCACCACGATCACATCGAATTTGTCGGTATAAAACATCGTTGGGTATAAATCCTGTATAAAGACTGCTCTGTCCGCTTAGTGGAAATTACGGGAAGGTGACCGACAACCAATCAACAAGGCTACCCGCGCCAAACCCGGTATTTTAAACGGCGATACCAGCGGATATACAACAATTCTCATACTTTCTGTGGTGACAACCCTGAAACATGATGTTGTCATCGCGTATCGTATATCCGAACATCTCATCAAGGCTTGTCGGCAGGGTTATCCCGATAAGTGGTCCCGCCAAGCCTGGGAGTTTTCGCTAAGATTCCTAAGTGTACCCTCCATTCCGGCAAAACACTGAGTGAAGTGAACCTATGAATTCCGAACTGGCCAAGGTAATCGATGCGGCAGGGCATATCCTGGTCGGTAAGCAGGATGTTATTCGGCTCTCCCTGACCTGCCTTCTGGCACGAGGCCATCTGTTGATCGAAGACGTACCCGGGGTAGGCAAAACCACCCTGTCCCACACCCTGGCCCATCTGCTAGGTCTGCACTACCAGCGCATCCAGTTCACCAGTGATCTGTTGCCCTCAGACATCATCGGAGTATCGATCTACGACAACCAGGAGCAGATTTTTCGCTTCCACCAGGGTCCGATCTTCGCCCAACTGGTGCTGGCCGATGAGATCAACCGGGCCACCCCCAAGGCTCAAAGCGCACTGCTCGAAGCCATGGAGGAGCAACAGGTCACCCTGGATGGCAAAACCCACAGCCTGCCCCAACCGTTTTTTGTCATTGCTACTCAGAATCCCAGCCATCAGGTCGGCACCTTCGCCTTGCCGGAATCCCAGCTCGACCGTTTTCTGATGCGGCTACAGATCGGTTATCCGGATCGGGCTGCGGAGCGGGAGCTGCTGGCCGGCGGTGACCGCCGCTCACAACTCGAAGATCAACCGGTGGTGCTGACACCGACCCAGCTCGCGGAATTTCAGCAGCAGGTCATCCGGGTGCATGTGGCCGACGCACTGATCGCCTATTGCCAGGATATCCTCGCCCACACTCGCCAGATACCGGACTACCGCCTGGGGCTCTCGCCGCGAGCCGGTCTGGCGATTCTGCAAGCGGCCCGGGCCTGGGCCTTCATCGCTGGGCGCGACCTGGTACTGCCCGAGGATCTGCAGGCCATACTGCCCGCCACAGTGGGCCACCGTCTGCTGAGCAGTGGTGAATCCCTCGGCATCCCCAGCGACGGGCTGGTTAAGGATCTCATCGCGTCCGTACCCATTCCCTGAAATGTCCCTGTCTCTGAGCCAAAAACTGAAACCCTACCTGCGCCACGCCCGGTCGGACACCCGGGGTGGGGTTACGGTCAAACCCCGCAGCATCTATATTCTGCCGACCCGACAGGGGTTGTTACTGGCTCTGGTGATCCTGCTGATGCTGGTCGGATCGATTAACTACGGAAGTAATCTGGGTCATCTCACAACCTTCTTTCTCGCTGGACTCTGGCTGATCAGTATCCTGCATACCTGGCGCAATCTTCTGGGTCTGAGGCTGCAGGCCTACCGGGTGGCCTCGGTGTTTGCCGGAGAATGCGCGGATTTCCTCGTTTTGCTGGAAAACCCCTCACAACTACACCGCTATGCCATACAGATTCGTCACCACAAAGTAGCAGGGGACAGACTCGATATTCCGGACTCTGAACAGATTCTGTTCCATCTGCCTTTGATGACTCGTAAACGGGGTCTGTTTTCCTTACCACGCATCACATTACAGAGCACCTACCCATTAGGTCTGTTTCGTGCCTGGACCTATGCGGATCTATCCCTGGTGTGTCTGGTCTACCCAAAACCCGCGGAACGGGGGCAACCCCCGATGTCCACGACCTACCAACGTAGTGATCAGGGCGACCGGGGTGTGGGTACGGATGATTTCATTGGCTTACGACCCTTCCGCAGTGGGGACTCCACCCGACATATCGACTGGAAGGCCTACGCCCGGCAGCAGGGCCTGCTGTGCAAACAGTTCGGCGGTGATCGGCATCTCGA
>JARRNW010000039.1:0-13591 GCA_037384565.1 Candidatus Thiodiazotropha sp. | reverse complement strand
CCCGCAACTGTTGATGCTGCCCCATATCCCCCCGGACCAACGGGCCCGACTCGAGGAACTCGCGGTGCGTCAGGCGCAACTTGTCGAGCGGTTTTTCCCGCTGTATCCGGAAATACACAATAAGGACCTGTTGAATCGGGCCCGGGTTGAGGCAAGAATTCGCTCAGCGAACCGGAGTTAAGCTGATGAAGTACCTGAACCAATCCGCGCAACTGCAAAAACCCGAGGGGGGCCTGGGTGTGCTGCTGGTGAATCTGGGCACTCCGGACGAACCCACACCCCGCGCGGTGAAAACCTATCTGGCGGAGTTCCTCAGCGACCCGAGAATCGTCTCCCTGCCCAAGTGGCTGTGGCAGATCATCCTGCGCGGGATCATTCTGCAGGTCCGGCCAAAGCGTTCCGCCCAGGCCTACGCCTCGATCTGGACCGATCAGGGTTCCCCCCTGCTGGTACTGTCCGAACGTCTGCGTGACGCCCTGCAACAGCAGCTCAGCGAACAGCACACCGAGCGGGTGACCGTCGCCCTGGCGATGCGCTACGGCAACCCCTCCCTGCCCCAGGTACTGCAGAGCCTGCGCCAACAGAATATTCAACGACTGCTGGTACTGCCCCTGTATCCCCAGTACTCGGCCACCACCACCGCCTCGATCTTTGACGCACTGTCCCAGGAACTGCAACAGTGGCGCTGGATTCCCGAACTGCGCTTCATCCAGCGCTATCATCAGGAAGCGGACTATATTGCGACCCTGAGCGAGAGTATCCGGGACTATCGCGCAGAGCACGGCGACGCCGAAAAACTATTGTTCTCCTTCCATGGCATACCCAAGGACTACTACGAAGCGGGGGATCCCTACCCCGACCAATGCCGCGCCACCGCCCAACGGGTGGCGCAGACTCTGGCACTACAACCCGGGCAGTGGGAGATATCGTTTCAATCCCGGTTCGGCAAGGCGGAGTGGGTCAAACCCTACACTGACGCGACCCTCAAGCAGTGGGGTCAAGAAGGTGTCAAACGTGTACAGGTAGTCTGTCCCGCCTTCGCGGTGGACTGCCTGGAGACCCTGGAAGAGATCGCCAAGGAAAACCGTGAGTACTTTCTCGAATCGGGCGGAGAGTCCTACGCCTATATCCCCGCCTTGAACGACAGCCCCGCGCAGGTCCGGATGCTCACCGATCTGGTTCATCGGCATCTTCAGGGTTGGCTCACACAAGACGCATAATCCATCCATACGACCAGGACCGCAGCATGACCCACACCCCACATCCCGTCGACATTCAAGTCCACCAGAAGAGCCGTTTTCTCGATATTTCGTTCGACGATGGCGCCCACTATGCCCTGCCCTGCGAATATCTGCGGGTCTACTCCCCATCCGCGGAGACCCGGGGTCACAGCCCGGCCACCGCTAAACTGGAAACGGGCAAAGAACTCGTCACCATCACCCAGATCGAACCGGTCGGTCAGTACGCGATCAAGATCCACTTCGATGATGGACACAACTCCGGTCTGTATGACTGGCTCTACCTCTACAACCTGGGCAAGCACCAGGACGAACTCTGGCAGACCTATCTGGGGAAACTCAGCGCCATCGGCTATCAGCGCAAGGAGCCGGAACTCATTCCCAGGGAAGGCGGGGGATAGCACTAACCTTGAAATCCATGAACAAGCCTCATCTTGCGTCAGGCAATCTCATGTGAGTAGACGGTTGCACTAGTGCTCTTCGTGGTAAGAATTTAGTGTCGGCAATTGCCCTTATTAACCACAGTCTTCGTCTATACTCGCCTATATAGCCACTGAATACTGTTCAGTTTAGAGGGGCCACCATGGCGATAGTAATCCCTCAGGAAAGCCCAATCACGACCCAGATGGGCAATACAAACCTGCGTTTTTTTGAGGCCATGGATCAGGTTAATCGGGCAATTCAGAGTACTAGCCATCTTGAAAAAATGATGAGCAATGTGCTTACAGCTGTATTGGAGATCTTTCAATGTGAGCGGACTTTCCTGATATTCCCCTGTAACCCAACGGCGAAAAAGTGGCGGATTCCCATGGCCTACAACCGGGCCGGCAAACTCGAGTTCCCGGATGAGCGCCCCATGCGCGACAAACTGGCCGAGATGATGAAGCGGCTTTGTGATAGCGAACTTCCGGTAATCTTCGATAACCAACACGAGTCCGCGCTAAAGGATATCTTTCCCGCCGAAACCCACGCCTGTCTGGCCATGGCCATCCGCCCAAACGTGGGTGAGCCCTGGTTGTTCGGTATCCATTCGTGTTCCGCTGACAGGTCTTGGACAGATCCGGAATCACGCCTGTTTCAGGCAATCGGCAGACACCTGGCCGATGGACTCTCCCTGCGGCTGACCCTGCATGAGCTGAAAAACCGGGAACTGAGCTACAGCCGAATCGTCAATCTGTCCTCTGAGGGTATCTGGAGCCTGGACGCACAAGGCAAAACCTCCTACGTGAACGCTCGAATGTGCGAAATCATAGGCTACGCTGCGGAAGAGGTCATGGGCCGCCCGGTTACCGATTTCATGTTCGAGGAAGACATCCCGGACTACCTGGAAAAGATCAAATCGGGCTTTCGCAAAGTAAGCCCCTATGAACGCCGCTACCGATGTAAAAACGGTGAGGCGGTCTGGGTGTCCGTGTCAGCCACGGGTATCTATGACGATGCCGGAGAATTCATCGGCGGTTTCGGCATGATGACCGATATCACCGAAAAGCGGCGGGCAGAAGAGGCTCTGCGCCAGCTCAATGAAAAACTCGAATCCAAAGTGGAGGCACGCAGCCAGGAATTGCAGGCCGCCCACGCCCGTATTCTGCAACAGGAAAAGATGGTCTCCGTAGGACAACTGGCTTCCGGCCTTGCCCATGAGATCAATACGCCTATCCAATATTTGAACAATAACATCCACTTCATCATCGATTCGATCACGGAGATCTTCCAGGGACTGGACAGCTCCTTGCAGTCCCTCGCACAGAGCCCCGTACACCGGGAGGCACTACAGACACTGCAAGCTCGGTTGCAGGACATGGACTTCGACTATCTTAAACAAGAGATCCCTCGCGCCCTGGAGGACTCGGTGGAAGGTATCAATCAAATCGCTCGCATCATTCACGTGATGCGTGATTTTGCCCAGCCCAGCCGCACCCAAGCGGAACCGGTTGATCTGAATGTCGTGATTGGGAATACCCTAGAGGTGACACGCAACTCCTGGAAACACCACACCGAAATACAGCTTGCTCTGACCGATGAACCGTTGCTGGTCATGGGCCATCGGGACGAACTTGGACAGATGTTTCTGAATCTGATCCTCAACGCGGCGGATGCTATCGAAGCCTCGAATCGCCCCGGTCAAATCAGGATCGAAGCCCATCGTCGCGACGATGGGGTGGAAATCCTGGTTTCGGATAACGGGTGCGGTATTCCCCCGGAGATCCAGGAGAAGATTTTTGATCCATTCTTCACCACTAAAGAGATTGGCCGGGGATCCGGACAAGGACTGGCGATCGCCTATCACATCGTAACAGACAAACATGACGGTGAATTACGGGTCGACTCGACACCGGGACAAGGCTCCACCTTCAGCATCCGTTTTCCACACCTGCCCTCACCGGATTCCTGAGACCGGTTTATCCGTTGTCGCATCATAGGCGTTCTGTGCGGCGATGACCGCATCCATATTGAGTTCCGCCCAATGAGCGAAGGCCGCCACACTTTCGGTCAGGGTCTGACCGAGGGTTGTCAGGGAATACTCCACGGATACCGGAACCGAAGGAATCACGGTGCGTGTGATCAACCCGTCCCGTTCCAGTTTCTTCAACGTCTGAGACAAGACCTTTTGTGATATCCCCTTGATGTCCCGACGCAACTGGTTGAAGCGAACCGCCCGGTCCCCGAGACAGTCCAGAATCAGAAGCGTCCATTTATCCGCCAAACGACTGAGCAACATGCGCGTTGGGCAGTTTTTCTCATAAATATCATAGTCATAATTCATAAGCGTCTTCTTTTCAGCAGATTAATAGCAATCCTCGCAGGGTTACCTCAAAGAAACCATGTCACCCAAAAGTGCCCTCTTATGGGGGATGCTCATGAGGTGTATATTGATTACCAGGTATCAAATAGATACTTAATGTCAATTGTATATTAGGAGAACAAACATGGCTAATAGAGTACTCGTGATCGGCGCGACCGGTCATGTCGGTGACCCCCTGGTCAAAACACTCCTGGCGCAGGGTATCTCAGTCAGAGCCGCCTCCCGCAGCGGACAATCTGCCGCCGAAGCCGAGGGGGTGGTATTCGATCTCATGAAACCGGAGACCTTTGGTCCGGCCTTCGAGGGCATCGATTGCGCCTATGTCCTGGCCCCCACCGGAACCACCCAGCCCAAGGAGATGCTCATGCCCGTGATCGAGGCCCTGGTGGAACGCCGGATCAAGATCGTGTTGCAGAGTGTACTGGGTGTCGATGCGGATGATTCCATACCCTATCGGCAGATCGAAATCGCCTTGGAACAATCCGCCACGCCCTACGTAATCCTGAGACCGAACTGGTTTTCCGACAACTTTCACACCTTTTGGAAAGGGGGTGTTGCGCAGGGCAACCTGGAACTACCGGCGGGGACGGGCAGAACCAGTTTCATCGATGTGCGGGACATCGCCGAGAGTGCCGCCGCGGCCCTGACGCTGGACCGATTCGACGGACAGGCCTTCGACCTGACCGGGCCTCGGGCCTTGAGTTACGGGGAAGCAGTGGAAATTCTCGCCCAAGTCATCGGCAGCCCTGTCAGCTACACCCCCATCGACGATGACGCATTCATCGCCCAGTTGTGCCAGGCCGGTGTGGTGGAAGACTATGCCCGTTTTCTCGCCTCGATCTTCTATCCGGTTCGGGAGGGTTGGGTGGCCCGGGTCACCGATTCCGTGACACAGCTCACCGGCCATCCCCCCCGGTCACTCGAAACCTATGCGATGGACCACAAAGGGGATCTGGCGGGAATGGCGCTGACTTAAGCTAACACCTGAATCCGGGAATATCACACCTACCTGTCTTCTGGATCCCGGCATACGCCGGGATGACGAAAACCGAGAGTATCACAGGGCGTAACCTGGATGGAGCGGAGCGCAATCCAGGGAATGGCGCAGGCTATCCCGGATAGTGATGAGGATCTCCACTCTGATCAGATTCGATATTCAGACCTGATCAAACCAAAACATTTCAGATCATGATACCGCCCCTTCCAGTATCCGCTCTCACGCAACAAACCCTCCTCCTTGAACCCGACTTTCGACAAAACCGCTTCAGAAGCAAAATTTCCCGGCAGGGTGTCAGCCTGAATTCTGTTGATTCGGCCACAGGGTAAGTGACCGGAAAATGCGGCATTCGCGATTCCATGGATCGCCTCCGTCGCGTAGCCATGGCCCCAGAATTCACGTGAAATATCGTAGCCGATGACGGTGCTTCTCATCCTCTGATTCCATGAATTGAAACCGCAAGTACCGATAAACCGATCGCTATTTTTCATACGGATAGCCCATCGAATACCCAAGGCATCATCGAATCTTTGTTTAAACAACGCGATCAGTTTCTGCGCCTGTTCGAGCTGTTCGAAGACCTCAAGATCATAGAATTCAACAACCTCCTTGTTCGAGAAATGGTGAAACAGGGCCTTGGCATCATCCTCACCAATCTCATCCAAGCGCAGTCTGTAGGTGGATATTTCAGGAAAATTCATTGTTTGGCAGCCTCCTAGCTATTGCGGGATTCTAACGCAGCACAGAGCCACAAGGAGCGCCTAATGGATTTCAGATCATCAAAGGGCAATACCTTACTAATTATATTTGGTACTGCCACGCAGGGGGCATTTGTCATAAAGTTGATCCAGATCAATTAATCGACACCCAGTGGTATCCGGTTGTCACACCCGTTTGAGAGCACCTTATGGTCCGGTCGGATGTGCATATCGGCAGTAGCAGTACCCAAACTGTCTTCACCCTCGAGCCCAACAGGAACCTGAGCTGGCGCCAATCCCAGGCTCTGATCCTGTTACTCTCAGGTTGCGTGGTGGTTGTCTCAGGCTATTTCGTAAGTCTGGGCGCCTGGTTGGTTTTACCCTTTGCCGGGCTGGAGATTCTGATCATCGCCGGCGCCATCTATACCCAGAGCTGCCGCGCCCACAGATACCAGACCATCCTTATCGACCGGAACCGGATAGAGATTCGGGACACCTCTCCACAGCGCCAACCCAGGACCTTTCCCACCCCCTGGTCACAGATTCTTCAGCCCCGTGATCCTTCCGCCTGGTATCCGAGCCGATTGCTGATCGGCGCCCATGGCGAGTTTGTCGAGATCGGAACACAGCTCATGGAGGAAGAACGCAACCGACTCGCCCGGCGACTGCGTGGTGCGATCGAGGAGACCCGACCGGTATGACCCAGACGTCCACGCCACCCGCCGACAACCCCGTTCTCCCGCTCCCGCGAAGGGAACCCTCGGATCAAAGGGCTTTACCCCTTTGCAGTCGCTCCCTGGGAACTGGCCTGGCGCTGCTACTCGGCGCCCCCTGCGCAGATGCGGACTACGGCATCAATTTTCCTGAACCGGCCGCCGGAGTCGCCCAGGAGATCTACGATATCCACATGCTGACCATGACCATCGCCACTGTGCTGCTGGTCATCGTCTTCGCCATCGTCTTCTACTCCCTCTATTTTCACCGTAAGAGCCGGGGTTATGTGGCGGATCAGAACTTTCACAACTCCTGGTTCGGCCACTGGTCCTGGGTCATCGTTCCGATGCTGGTGCTGGGGGTGGATCTGACCATTGCCGGCAAGGCCGACGCGGTGTTGAAAGAGGTCTGGGAGGTTCCCAAGGAACAGAACATCATGGATGTGAAGGTAACCGGCCATCAGTGGTGGTGGGAGTTCGACTACCTTGATCACGGCATCAAGGTGGAGAGTCGCTTCGTGCCCAAGGAGCAGTCGGGGGACCTCTACCTGCGCGAAGTGGATAACCACCTGGTGCTGCCCACCGGAACCAAGATCCGCTTCCTGCACACCTCCGCTGATGTGCTGCACGCCTTCTGGGTGCCTGCGTTGGCGGTAAAGAAGGACGCCATCCCCGGTTATGTCACCGAGACCTGGGCCCAGATCGACCGGGAAGGCACCTTCCGCGGCCAGTGCGCCGAACTCTGTGGCACCTGGCATTCGCGCATGCCTATCGTGGTCGATGCGGTTTCACCCAAGCAGTTCGCCGCCTGGGTCGATGAGCGCAAGGCCGTGATGGTCGCGGCCGCCGCCGAGGCCGGCTCTGACAGGACCTGGAGCCTGGACGAACTCTACGCCAGGGGCAAGACCGGCTTTAAGACCCGGTGCGCCCCCTGTCACCAGGTCAACGGCATGGGGCTACCCCCGGCCTTCCCGGCGCTGAACGGCTCGAAAATTGCGACCGGTCCCATCGCAGACCATCTGCGTATCGTGATCAACGGTAAACAGGGTACCGCCATGCAGTCCTGGGCCACCCTCGACGATCTGGAAATCGCGTCCATCGTGACCTACGAACGCAATGCCTGGGACAACAAAACGGGTGATGTCGTGCAACCGGCCGACGTCAAAAAAGCCCGCTAGAGGAGATTAGAAATGACCGCCACCACCCTCACCCATGATGAAGTCCACCACCACGATACCCCCAGGGGCTGGCGGCGCTGGCTGTTCAGCACCAACCACAAGGACATCGGCACCCTCTACCTGTTTTTCGCCCTGACCATGCTGTTCCTCGGCGGTGCCAGCGCAATGCTTATCCGCATGGAGCTGTTCCAGCCCGGCATCCAGCTACTGGAACCCGATCTCTACAATAATCTGGTCACCAACCATGCGCTGTTGATGATCTTTGGCGCGGTGATGCCCGCAGCGGCGGGACTGGCCAACTGGATGATCCCGATGATGATCGGCGCCCCGGACATGGCCCTGCCACGGATGAACAACCTGAGCTTCTGGATCCTCCCGGCAGCGGCCAGCATGCTGATCCTCTCCTTCGTCGTCCCCTTCTTCCCCGGCGGAGGCACCCAGATCAACACCGGCTGGACCCTCTACCCGCCCCTGTCGATCCAGGTCGGCATGTCGATGGATTTCCTGATCTTCGCCATCCACCTACTGGGCATCTCTTCGGTACTGGCGTCGATCAATATCATCGTCACCCTGCTCAACATGCGCGCACCGGGCATGACCCTGATGAAGATGCCGATCTTCTGTTGGAGCTGGCTGGTCACCGCCTTTCTGCTGATCCTGGTGGTACCGGTACTGGCCGGCGGGGTTACCATGCTGCTGTTCGACCGCCATTTCGGCACCAGCTTCTTCGACGCCGCGGGGGGCGGCGATCCGGTGCTGTTCCAACACCTGTTCTGGTTCTTCGGCCACCCGGAGGTCTACATCCTGCTGTTGCCCTCCATCGGCGTGCTCTCCCATGTAATCCCCGCCTTCTCCCGCAAGCCCTTGTTCGGCTACCACTCCATGGTCGGCGCCATGCTTGCGGTGGCCACCATCGGCATGGTGGTCTGGGCCCATCATCAGTACACCATTGGCATGTCCCTGGGGGCGGTCACCTATTTCATGATCGGCACCATCCTGATCTCGATTCCGGTGGGGCTGATGATCTTCAACTTCATCGCCACCATGTGGCGCGGTTCCATGACCTTCGAGACGCCGATGCTGTTCGCGGTGGCGATCATCCTGATGTTCACCTTCGGCGGCCTCAGCGGGGTGATGCTGGCGGTGGTACCCGCCGACATGCAGTACCAGGACAGCATGTTCGTGGTGGCGCACTTCCACTATGTACTGATGCCCGGCGCGGTATTCGGGCTATTCGCCGGGGTCTTCTACTGGCTGCCCAAGTGGACCGGCCACATGTATGACGAACGCCTGGGCAAGCTGTTTTTCTGGATCAACGTCATCGGCTTCAACATCACCTTCTTCCCCCAGCACTTCCTGGGCCTCGCCGGCATGCCCCGGCGCATCGTCGACTACAATGTAATGTTCACCGAGTTCAATGTGGTCTCAAGTATCGGCGCGATGATCTTCGGCCTCAGCCATCTGCTGTTCCTGTACATCATCATTAAGACCATCCGGGGTGGCAAACAGGCGCGAAACCGGGCCTGGGAGGGCGCCAAGGGGCTGGAGTGGGAGCTCGACTCACCCCCCGCCTTCCACACCTGGACGGTGGCGCCCCAGATCAGATAACGCAACACCCTGAGAGTTCCCATGTCCCTACCTGAACATCAAACCCCGGAACTGCGACGCAAGAATCTGCGCCTGGCCTGGTGGCTGGGCGCACTGGCGCTGTTCTTTCTGGTGACCTCATTCCCGTTCTGGAACGGGCTGTTCAAAATCGTGGGTAATCAGGCCGCCCCATGAACGATTCCCAGACCACCGCCCAGCGTCCGAAAAACCGCCGCACCGCCCTGCTGCTGTCCCTTGTGGTGGCGCTGATGTTCGGTTTTGGCTTCGCCATGGTGCCGCTCTATGGTCTGTTCTGTCAGGTGACCGGAACCCCGTCGATCGCCCAGCGCAGCGGGGAGCAACGACAGGTCGCCATCCCCGGGGAAAAGATCGACGAGTCGCGCTGGGTAACGGTGAAGTTCGACACCAGTGTGCATCCCGATCTACCCTGGGAGTTCAAGGCCGGAACGACCCATTTGCGGGTCCACCCGGGAGCCACCTATGAGGTGAATTTCAGCGCCATCAATCGCAGCCACTCACAGGTCACCGGCCAGGCGATTCCCAGCATCGCCCCCTGGCAGGCGACCCCCTTTTTCAACAAGCTCGATTGTTTCTGCTTCAGCCGTCAGACCCTGGCGGGAGACGAGCACGCGCAGATGCCACTGCGATTCCGCATCGCCAATGAGCTGCCCGGTGAGATCCACTCCCTCACCCTCTCCTACAGCTTCATGCGGTTGAAGGGGACGGTACCGATTGACGAGGTCCCGCCCGCTATCGTCACCCGGGTGGCGGGTAGACCATGAAGTCCGGGTCACACACCCTTTTCGAGATCAACGCCAAGGGACCCATGGCCGCATCGGACAATGGGGCCAGAACAGCCCCAATGGACCGCAACGACACCACTGCCCGAGGGGAGATACGCCGATGTCGGTAAAGCAACACACAGGGGATTACTACATACCCGGTCCCAGTCCCTGGCCGATCATCGGCATGGCCTCCCTGCTGACCACCCTGGCCGGCGCCGCTCTGGCGATGAACGGGGTGGCCATCGGCAAGTTCGCGGTAGCGGCGGGGCTGATCGCATTCTTCTACCTGCTCTACGGCTGGTTTCGCGACGTCATCAGGGAGAACCTGGAGGACCGTTACAACCGGCAGGTGGACACCTCCTTCCGCCTGGGCATGTTCTGGTTCATCGCCTCGGAGGTGTTCTTCTTTCTCAGTTTCTTCGGCGCGCTGTTCTACATCCGTAACATCGCCCTGCCCTGGCTCGGCGGCGAAGGCTATCTCGGCGACACCCACGATCTGCTCTACCAGGGTTTTCAGTCCGCATGGCCCAGCAGTGGCCCGGGAGCCCTGGGGGATGAATTCGAACCCATGACCCCCTGGGGCATTCCCGCGATCAACACGCTGTTGCTGCTGAGCAGTGGCGGCACCATCACCTGGGCGCACTGGGGTCTGAAAATCGACAACCAGAAGCAATTGGTCTGGGGCCTCATCGCCACCATCTCCCTCGGGTTGCTGTTCGTGGTGCTGCAGGCCTTTGAATATGGTCACGCCTATTCCGAACTCAACCTGACTCTGGAGTCCGGCGCTTATGGCTCCACCTTCTACATGCTCACCGGCTTTCACGGCTTCCATGTCAGCATGGGCGCGGTGATGCTGATGGCGATTCTCGGGCGCAGCCTGAAGAGCCACTTCAGCGCCCACAACCATTTCGCCTTCGAGGCCGTGGCCTGGTACTGGCATTTCGTCGATGTGGTGTGGCTGGGATTATTCGTGTTTGTGTACTGGTTGTGAGACCACAGTAACCCAGGGGATTGATCAAGCCCCCCCTCCGATACCATGGGGATGCAGGAAACCGAAGAAATACCCAGCCATGAGCAGCACAAACAACAACAGTGACAGGGCCACCCGCAGGGTGAGGGCTCTGACGACCCGGGTTTTATCACGCCCATCATCCTTGGCCAGATAGTACATACCCTGAAACAGCGAGATGAGTATGAACAGCAGCACCAGAAAAACCGGCAGTTTGAAGATCAGGTTCATGTGGACTCCACTTGGCTCCCTACACGGGGACAGGGTGTCGCTAACCCAGAAACCGGCACACACACACCCCTTAGAACAACTATAGTGCCCATGCCGCCGGTAACCCGAGTTTTCAGACCACAGCCCGTCCCCACGGTCTTCATGGTAATTCTGCTGCCCCTGTTCTGCGCCCTGGGCGTCTGGCAGCTCGATCGGGCGGAGCTGAAGCGCCAACTCGCCTCCACCCAGGAGGCCCGCCGCAAGCTGCCCACGGTACGTATCGGAGAGGACCGGTCGGACCCCGCATCCTGGGAATTCCGCAGCCTCCAGGCCGAAGGGCGATTTCTTCCCCAATGGACCCTGCTGATCGAAAACCGCAAACATCTGGGGCGTAATGGTTATCACGTGATCACACCGCTGCAGCTTTCCGACAGTGGAGAGATTCTGCTGGTGAACCGGGGATGGGTATCCGAACAGGAACTCAACGACAACGCTCCTCCGCCAACACCTCAGGACCGAGTCAGGATCCATGGCCGGTACCATCGTCCCCAGCCCCCCGCCCTGGCACTGGCGTTTAGCGCCACCAGTACGGACAAACCGCCCCATTGGCCCTACCTGACCCTGGAACATTTTGCCCAGTGGTCAGGACTGTCCCCCCTGCCGTTCGCCCTGCTGCAGACCTCCGAGGATTCCGATGGTTTTATCCGGGACTGGCCCAGGCCGAGCTTCAAGGTAGGCATGCACATCGGCTACGCGATTCAGTGGTTCGCCTTCGCCGCGATCACAGCCCTGTTGTGGTTGCGCCTTTCGTTTAAACCGAACACCTGGCAGGTATCCACCCCATGAATGCGCTCGCCGAGTCCCCCACAACATTCGTGAACAGGCTACAACTGTGGATCCTGATAGTGCTGTTCGCCCTGCCCTCGATGACGGCCTGGCTGTTCTTTTATCATCCCGAGTGGCTACCCCAGGGACGCACCAACCACGGTATCCTCATCACCCCGCCCCGATCAGTGGAATCCTTATCCCTGACAACCCCCGAGGGTAGCCCGTTCGATTGGACGGGACTGCAGGATCAGTGGACCCTGACGCTGATACGGGAGGGGGGATGCGACAACCGCTGTGTGGACGCCCTGATCGAAATGCGCCAGATCCGCCGGGCGACCGGGGCCAACCGGGAGCGTATCGAACGACTGCTGATCCTGACGGAGGATCAGCAGGGGCGGCTCGAACTACCGGATTTGAGCGGTCTCGAAGGTACCCGTCTGGCCATCGCGCAGGCCAACCAGACCCGGTTTTTGCTCGACCTGTTCCCCTCGGCCCTGGCCGAGGAACGGATCCCCCTGTTTCTCATCGATCCACGGGTCACCCTGATGATGACCCACGACACATCCACGATACCGGCCAAGCAGATCCTTCAGGACCTGGAGAAGCTGCTGAAAGTCTCACAAAGCTGGGTCAAAGGAGGACAATATGGCCATCAGTAACCTTACCTCACCGCTTGCGGTTGTCTTCACCTGGCGCGACTATTATCAGCTGACCAAGCCCAAGGTGGTTTTGCTGATCGCCTTCACCGCCCTGGTCGGCATGCTGTTGTCGAGTGACCATTGGATAGACTGGCAGGTGCTGGTGTTCGGTCTGAGCGGCATCTCCCTGGCGGCCGCTTCCGGCGCGGTGATCAACCACGTGGTGGACCAGCGGATCGACAGTATCATGGCCCGCACCCGCGCACGACCGATACCGAGCGGACACATGGACACCCCCCACGCATTGGGATTCGCCCTGTTTCTCGGCGGACTCTCCATGGCGCTGCTCTACTTCCTGATCAACCCCCTTACCGCCCTGCTCACCGGCCTGGCCCTGATCGGCTATGCGCTTATCTACACCCGCTACCTCAAACGCAGCACACCGCAGAACATCGTCTGGGGCGGACTGGCCGGCGCCGCGCCGCCGCTATTGGGGTGGTGCGCCGCCACCGGTGAAGTAACCCTCGAAGCCTTTCTGCTACTGCTGATTATCTTTGTCTGGACCCCACCCCATTTCTGGCCCCTGGCCATCCATCGCCGGGACGAATACGCCCGCGCCGACATACCCATGCTCCCGGTCACCCACGGTATCCCCTTCACCAAACAACAGGTCCTGATCTACTCGGTGATGCTGCTGGCGGTCTCCCTGCTACCCTTCGCCATCCATATGAGCGGTCTGCTCTACCTGTGCGGCGCAGTGCTGCTGGGGCTCGGCTTCATCCGCCATGCACTGATCCTGCTGCACAGTGAAGGCCGCGCCCACGCCATGCGCACCTTTGGTTACTCCATCGTCTATCTCAGTCTGTTGTTCAGCCTGCTGCTGGCC
>JARRNW010000038.1:0-14048 GCA_037384565.1 Candidatus Thiodiazotropha sp. | reverse complement strand
TAGACGCCGTCACCATCGCTGTCCAGCGTTTTTGCATCACCGGTGCCACCCCGGGCCGTGTTGTAGTAGTCATCATCCAGCAGGTTGTCCACCCGCACAAACAAGGACCAGTCGGACTTGCCGAACGCCCGTTCATAATTGACCAGGAGGTTGAATGTCTCGTGGCCGTCGACCTCAACCTTATTGATCTCGTCGACATAGTAGGAGGAGGTGGCGTCCATTTCGCCAGTCAGGCTCCAGTGCTCAGCCAGCTTGTAGCTCAGGCCCAGATTGAGGTGATGTTTCGGAGTCCTGGGAACGGTATTGCCTTCATTGTCGTAGTGCTCGATACAATAGGAGTTATCCGGATCGAGTTCGGAACAATCCACCAATCCGTTGCGTCCGTAGCGGTTGCCGAGCATCAGATTGAAGTTGTCATACTGGGTGTACTTGGCGTCCAGGTAGGTATAGGCCAGATTCCAACTGAATCGGGGCGAGAAGGCGCTGCTCAGGGCGACTTCCAGACCTCGGTTTCGCACTCCACCGATGTTGTCATAGTACTCGGCGGTCCCGTCGGACTCCGAATACTGACCGGAGGTGCTCATGATGTAATCCCTACGATTGATCTGAAAGATCCCCACATCCAGATCCACAACCGACCCCAAAAGATTCGCCTTGGTGCGATAGCCAATCTCCATGTTGATCGCATATTCCGGTTCCAGATCCGGATTGCTCGCGGTTGAGCCCGATGGGCTGATATCTCCGGTAAACAACTGGGTCATCGTGGGGGCGCGAAATCCCGTGGAGACGTTGGCGTACAGATCCCGGTTCTTCGCCAGGGCGTAGTTGGAGCCCAGACGCCAGGAGGTCACCTTGAAGGTCTTGTTCAGGGCGAGATCACTGATGTTGGAGTGATAGTCGTATTCGATCCGGTCATAGCGGCCGTTCAGTGTCACCACCCAGGGTTGAGTCAGACGAAACTTGGTTTCGCCGTAAACCGCGCGGACATCCTCATCCGTGGTGTCATCCGAAATCCGGTCGCCCTCATTCGCGGTGAGCGTTCCCCGGCGATCGTACTGGTCCTTCGCTGCCTCCACGTTGTTTTCGTAGGTGTTAGCGCGCAGGTCCGCCGCCAGCATCCAGGCAAAATCAGTCCCGCCGGCCCGGTATTCCGACTTCAGGCCACGCTGCACCTGATCGTAGAGGTTGAGGTTTTCATACAACCTGGGGTCTGCTCTGTTCGGCTTGGAGTAGAACTCGGTCTCGTCCCCGTAGCTGTAAACATTGACCATCAGGTTGGTATTGTCATCAATGTCCTTGGAGTAGGTAAGAAAATATTTCGCCAGTTCCACGTCATAGTGGTTGGAGTAGTCGTTGTAGCTGTAGATATCCTCACTCTTGGGGTCGTTCTCGGCGGCCTCTACACCCTTCACGGCCCCATGGCTGTTCTTGTCCCGGTCCGAAAGCTCCAAGCCCAGGGACACATCGCTGGTATCATCCAGGTAGTACATCAGTTTGCCGTTGAGGTATTTTGCGGTTGAGGCGGAATCGTCCCAGTAGCCGTCCTTATGACGTCGCGAAACCTGTACATGGCCACTGGCGGCGTCGGTGGAGAACCCGGCTCGCGCCAGGGCCTTCTCATAGCCAAAGCTGCCTGCCTCGGCGGCGAATTTGAAACCTTTGTAGGCGGCACCACGCTTGGTGGTAATGATCACCGCGCCGGACAGGGCATCATCGCCAAACAGATAGGAGGCACCGCCCTTGATCACTTTGATCGATTCGATGTTGTCCAGGTCGATGTTGACCCGTCCGGTGCGCTCGAACACGGGTACCCCGTCGATGACCACCGCCACACCCGGCTTTTCCCCCATATAGACCTGGTTCTCGATACCGCGGATGTGGATCTTCAGGGAATCCCCGGCCTGAAGTTCCGTGGTGATCCCCGGGATGCTCTGCAGCATCTGCTGGATATTTTCCGTATGCGCCTTATCGATCTTCTCACCACTGATCACCGCGACGCTCGATGCTTCGTCCCGCTTGTTTTCGAATTTGTCGTCAATCGTAGTCGACTCGACACGGATCACATTGAGGGTTTCATCCGCAAGCAGCGGCTGGGTGAATCCGGCGATCGCCAGGGCAACGGCCCAGGGTAAGCGCGCCCATTCGGATGCAAGGCGTAATGGCATGTAGTTTCCCCTTATTATTGCTGTTCCTAACGAACCGATGAGGAAAGCACAAGCCATGCCAGAGATTAAGAGACTGATTGAACGATGTTTTTTGGGTTATTTCCCTTATAAAAACAGGGTATTTGACGCGTTTTATGAGTCAATTGCCACACTAATGTCGTGTCCTAAAAGGTACTGTTAACCCGGCACTAAATACGCCATGTTCAGGGCTACAAGCATGCCCTTGATCAACGCGTGACGGGTAAGCCCTGGCAGCATTGGGGCATCGGAATATGTGACCCCTGACGCTGATGTAAGCGATCCACCGCATCCTGGATGCGTTTCAACATATCGCTGTTTGCGCGCCGCCCGGTTATAGGCCTTATCCAAGCGCCGGTTATCCGCGACATGGGCCTCTTCGTGACGGGTGATCGCCGCATGCCATTTGCGGCGCTGGGTATCACATGCCGAGCCCATGGGAAAATCCGGTTGCCATCTCATGGAAATACTCCTTTATCAGCATGATCTACCACACAGGCCGGGGGGGAAATCGTGATCAATTTTTTCGCGACAGCCCCTTTCTGACCCCATCCTTGAATCGCCGCTCTTTCTCGTTATCCCCGATATCCTGGACGAGGGAATTGACCAACCGCTTCACATCATTACCGCTCAACGACGCCCCCATCGATTTCAGGTAATCCTGACAAAGCAACTTCGCGATGGGCCCGAGAAACTCCATGGCTTCTGTGGAAACCACACCGTAAACGGTTTGCTTGTCGAAGGTATGCTCCGAGGATGACGCCGCACTGGGCTTTTCAACGCCCGGTACCGCTGCAATCGGCTGCTTCGGGGCTGCGAAACTGTGCGCCTCCCAGGTGTTGATTGAGCGCAGAATCTCGGGTGTGCTTGGCAATGCCTGATTACCGATGGCCAGTTTCAGCAGTGGATTAAAGCTCATCCGGCCCTGCTGGATTTCCCGGATCGCCTGCAGGGCATCGACGCCTCTGAGTTCACCGAACGCCAACCAGCAGATCTCGCCACGATTCAAGACAATGCGTGCGGAAATACCACTTTCCAGATTATAAAACACCGTCCCGCTGGACTTGTCGCGGCAGAGTGCAACCAGTGCACGCATAAATCCGCGATGGTCCAGTAAGCCTCCATCGACCATTTCATTCTCCCAGTGAAGCGATTGTGCGCCCGATCAGCTAGCGGTTGAATCGCTCCATCGCCAGGCGCACGCTACTGCCCAGCCGCTCCACCGCACGAGCCAGATCACCCAGTTCATCACCCCGTGCGGTATCGGTGATCTGGAAATCGAAATTGCCACGACTGATCGCATCGGCTGCGAGGGTCAACTGGCGGATCGGACGGGTCAACTGGCGTGCCACCAGGAAGCTCACGAGAATCACCAGTATCAGGCTTACCAGCATCAGTAACTGGGTCTGCTGGTTGTAGGTCTTCAACGCGGCAAACGCCTCGTCGTAGTCCTGTTGCACCAGCAGGATCCATCCATGACTGGTTTTTCGCATCTGGGAGAAGACCTTCTTCCCCGCCTCGTTGGTATATACCAGTGACTGGGAATTATTCACCATCAGGGCATTGTATCCCGGGTGATCCAGCAGTTGGGTGCGCTCGGTGGTGTACTTTTCGTTGATGTGGGAAATCACCCGTCCGTCCTGATCCAGCAGGATCGCAAAACCGGTGTCACCAAAACGGGTGGTCGCAATCTTGGCCGAGATATCCGCCAGCGACATGCCGATGGCCAGCACCCCTTTTATGTGCTGCTGCTCATCCTTGATCGGAACGGAAATGACCAGAGCCGGCTTGCCCGTGGTTTTACTGATCAACACCTGCTGCCCCATGGGCTGGCCACCCAGAACCTGTCGCACGTAGCGTCGATCGCTGTAGTCCTTGAGATCCTTGCTGTCACTGCGGGAGATGTTCTGACCGTTGATATCCACGGTGAAGGCAAGATAGACCCATTCATAGGAGGCGACAATCGACTCGAGTGCCTTTTTCTGCCGCATCCCGTCCATGCTGATCATGTCGGGCAGTTCCGCATTCTGCCGTAACACCCGGGCATTCATATCAATCCAGCTTTCAACATAGCCACGCAATTGATCCGCGGTGGATGACAGCCGGTTGCCCACGTCCTGGCTGATCGCCGCTTCACTGGCCGCATGACTGATATACCAGACCACGCCCAGGGGGACCGCCGCCACCAGGATCATGACCAGGGTCAGTTTGAAAAAGATTCCGAAGCGAATCCGACGATTCTCAGCCATTGTTCTTACTCCTGCCTTGAAGTATCCAGTTTATTGTTTTGGGATCGTCCCGAGTTCGCAGAGCGATGAGGGGTTGGATAGGGACCCTGCTCCACTAACCCGTACGCCGACCGGACTGTATCGCAACTTGCTGATATCACCCCTCAGCGGTTTTCGGCCTAAAGGCCTGTAACTCAAAAAATTTGGAAACGTGTTGTTTGTGATTTCGATACAGTGGAAAACCCATGCATCTTCGCAGGCCCGGTGCGAGTGGATGCAGCGGGCCCCTCCTCGAATGAGTGAGAGATTGAATAATGACGTTCACTATGTTCGATAGATTCCCTTCTATCACTCCTCAATCTGCTTCGCGGTTTCCCTACGCGCAACGACAATAGGTAGTACGGTTACCCGGGGATGAGGAGACACATGTGTGTAACCCAGTTGATACACCTGTCCAGATAACCTGTTAACGGGGCATCATTTCACTATTCAATACGGTGTGCTGTCAATTAATCTTGCAATCAAGTTGGCAAACTCTGAATTATAACAATGTTCAGTTGTCTCACTTCATTTACCTCGCCATATTCTTGCAGGCTGCAATACACTGTGCAGCCTTATACAAAGTTCTTTATCTGCAAGGAGCCACCTTTAATTATGAAGAATACAAAACTTGCTGCGATTTTATCCGGACTGCTGATCTCCTGTGCCATCCAGGCATCGGACAAACCCCATTGGGGTTACTCCGGTGAGGAGGGTCCCCAACATTGGGGGGAGCTGTCGCCTGACTACGCGGTCTGCGCAACCGGTCGCAATCAGTCCCCCATCAACCTGACCGGTATGATTGAAGGCGATCTGCCAGAGTTGCAGGTGAATTACCCCAACAAGGCCTCACAGATCGTCAACAATGGCCACAGCATCCAGGTCAATGTCCAGCCCGGCGACAGCATCACGGTGGATGGGCACAGTTACGCGCTGAAACAGTTTCATTTCCACTCACCCAGCGAGAACACCATCGAAGGGGAGTCCTTCCCCCTCGAGGCGCATTTCGTGCTTGCAGACGCTGAAGGCAACCTGGCTGTGATCGCGGTCATGTATCGCAGCGGCGCGGCGAATGCCGAACTGGAGAAGGCCTGGGCACAGATGCCAGTCCATGCGGGGGACGAAGCAAAACTCGAGCATGGGGTCGCGCCGGGTGTACTGCTCCCCGCGAATCACGACTACTATCGTTTCAACGGCTCCCTGACCACTCCGCCCTGCAGCGAGGGCGTCGCCTGGTACGTCATCAAGCAGATCGACACCGTATCGGATGAGCAGATCGAGAAGTTCGCCCACACCATGCACCACGACAACAATCGGCCGCTCCAGCCGGTCAACGCACGGGTGGTTATTCAGTAGTCACTCTGATTGTCCATCCCTGGATTACGGACTTCGGGGATGGACAATCCATTCTGCCTCGACACAACCGGATGATGGCAGCGGCTTGCCTCCCGGGACACAGGAACGGACATCAAAGCATTTTGATCCCCATGCGCACCGCCAGTACCATCAAAAAGACGGCGAACAACCGTTTGATCACCCGATCAGGTAATTGATGCGCCAGACGGGCGCCCAGGGGTGCGAACAGGATGCTCGCCACCACCACCCCGGCAAACGCCGGAAGATTCACATAGCCCAGGCTGTAACCGGGCAGGTTCGCCTCATCCTGACCGGTGATCACGAACCCGAGGGTGGAAGCCAGCGCCAGGGGTAAACCAATGGCGGCCGCAGTGGCGATCGACTGTTTCACCGGCACCCCGCACCAGCTCAGATAGGGGACATGCAATGCACCGCCACCGATACCCATGAGCGCTGAAACACAACCTACCCCGGCGGACACCGAGCGCAACACCCCGGCACCCGGCAACCCGCGTCCGGCGGAGACCGGTCCCCAGGCCATCTGCAGCGACACCACGATCAGAAACACCACGAAACCCAGGGTTAGCCAATAGCCCGGTATCAGATCCGCCAGCCAGGCCCCAACGAAGGATCCGATGACCACCCCAGGGGTCATGGTCTTGACCAGTGGCCAGCGCACCGCACCCCGCCGATGGTGGGCCCAGATCGAGGAGACCGCGGTCAGAGAGATAGTCGCCAGGGAGGTGCCCACCGCTATTTTGATGATGATCTCAGGACTGACACCCTGGGCCTCGAACACCAGAGAGAGCACCGGTACGATGATCACCCCGCCACCGATACCCAGCAGACCCGCCGCGGTACCCGCCAGCGCCCCAGCCGCGAGTAGCGTCATCAAATCCATCAGCTCAGTCCTGATTCAGACGGCTTAAGAGCTTCGACTGACCCTGTTCCAGCTCGGCGGACAGAGCGATATGGCCATCGCACAGGTAAGCCTCATGATTGGCCACCAGCTGAGCCGCCTCGTAGCGATAGTTGACCATACATCCCCAGGAATCCTGGTTACCCCGGGGACTGGGATTGGCGAACACGTTGATTCGATCCAGGCTCGCCCCATTGGAGAGATGAAAATGGGCCACCGGTTCGAGGGCGTGATCGCCCCGTTTGAGCTGAGTCAGGTAGAACAGCACCAGCTCCCGCAACACCTTTTCGATGGATTGTCTGAGGGGCGCTTCAGGCGGGTTCTCCATCAGCCGGTCAAGTGCCTGCAAGGGATCGTCGCAGTCCGCTGCCTGCATCAGCTCATCGGCGCGATCATCCAATACTCGATTTAAAGCCTCGGGGGTCTGACCACCGACCGGCTGCTGTTGCAGCCTGTGCAGTACGGACCTGAGTTGCGGAATGGGTGACAGGGTAACGAATCGCTGCACACCGGGAAACTCCAGTGCGAGTTCACTGACCACCTGTTTGATAAGAAAGTTACCAAAGCTGATCCCCCGCAGACCTTTCAGGGCATTGTTGATGGAATAGAAGATCGCGGTATCCACCCCATGGGTATCGGTCAACGGGGCCTCGGAATCGATCAGGGGGGTAATGGAATCACTGACCTCACGGGTCAACGCCACCTCGACGAAGATCAGCGGGTCCTGGGGCAGGGCTGGATGGAAGAAGGCGAAGCAGCGTCGATCCGAGGCCAGACGCCGGCGCAAATCTTCCCAGCCCTGCATCGGATGCACCACTTCGTAGCGGATCAATTTTTCCAGAACCGAAGCGGGACTGTCCCAGTCGATGCGTTCCAGACGCAGAAAACCCCGGTTGAACCAGGAAGCCAGCAGGTGCCGCATGTCATAGTCGACCCCCTTCAGTTCCGGATGTTCAGCCAGGCGTCCGAGCAGGTCGGCACGCATGGATACCAGTACGGCGGTCGCCCCTGGCGCCATATTGAGTCTGCGAAAAAACTCCTGGCGGGGTGGCTCACTGACCTCCAGCAGGCGGTGCAGACTCTCCGGATCATGGCTGCGGTAGGCCTGGGCGGCCTGCTGAATCTCATTTGGATCGGGATCGAGCTCAACCGCGATCATGTGCAGAAAATCCCCCCGCTGAGGCTCATCCATCTCCTGCCAGCGCTTCAGGATCTCCCGCGCCAGGGCGATGTTGGAAGCCTCGCCCTGCCCCTCCAGCAGGCGATGACACAACTCCGAATCCGACGGGGCCGCCCCCTCCGGCTGCTTCAGGCCAATCAGCTCCATGCCGTGATCGGCAACACTGTTGAGCAGACGCTCGATCCAGCCAAGGGCACTCACAGGACCGCCCCCATCAGTACACCGGGCAACCACAGGGCGATTTGCGGGAATAACATCAGCAAGGCGATCCCCAGCAGAATGCACAACATGAAAGGCAATGCCCCCATCAGTACGGTCTTGAGATCCACGTCGGGCACGATCCCGTTGATCACATACAGATTCAACCCCACCGGTGGCGTGATCAAGCCCACCTCCATGTTCAGGGTCAGCATTACGCCGAACCAGATCGGGTCGAAGCCGGCCTGAATCACGATCGGCACCAGGGTGGGCGAGGTCATCAGAATGACCGCCACCGGCGGCAGGAAAAAACCCGCGACCAGCAGAAAGACGTTGATATAGAGCATCAGCATCCAGGGATTTAGGTCCTGGGCGGCGATATACTCCGTGATGCCCTGGGCGATGTAGAGGCTCGACATCATGTAGCTGAACAACCCGGCCATGCCGATGATCATCATCAGCATCACCGACTCTCGGGTGGCCGAACTCACCATCGCCCACAGGCTGGAAGGCCGCCACACCCTGTAGATCAGCATCACCAGAAGAATGCACACCATGGCGCCGACACCCGAAGCCTCGGAGGGGGTGGCCACACCACCGTAAAGGGCCCACAGCACCAGGACGATAATCGCCAGGAAGGGCAGCACCTTGGGCAGGATGATCAACTTCTCCCGCAGGGTGAAGCGCTTGTTCTCCTCGGTGAAGCGATAACCCTTGATACGGGTGTAGACCAGTGACCAAACGATGAACAGGCCCATCAGCATCAACCCAGGCACCAGCCCGGCGGCGAACAGCCGGCCAATGGAGGTCTCGGTGGAAATCCCGTAGACGATCATGGTGATCGAGGGGGGGATCAGAATGCCCAGGGTGCCCCCCGCGGCGATGGACCCGGTGGCCAGGCTCGCCGGGTAACCCCGCTTGCGCATCTCCGGAATCCCCATCTTACCGATTGCCGCGCAGGTCGCGGGGGACGAGCCGGTGAGCGCGGCAAACAGGCCGCAGGCGCCGATATTGGAGATCAGTAACCCGCCGGGTACCTTGTAGAGCCAACGGTCGAGGGCCTCATAGAGATCCGAACCGGCCCGTGATGCGGCAATCGCCGCCCCCATCAGCAGGAACATGGGAATCGACAGCAGGGCGAACTCATCCAGGGAGGCGAACAGGGTGTCGGCCACCACCTCAAAGGCCCCCACCCCATCGTTAACGAACAAAAACAGCACCGCGGTAAAACCCAGGGCGAAGGCCACTGGCATGCCACTGAGCAGCAGCAGTATCAGACACAGGGAGGACAGGGCTCCCAACAGCAATGGATCCATTATGACGCCTCGGGTGGAGTCGACGGTTCGATACCGAAGGGGTGATCCGAGCCATTGATCAGACACGCCAGATCCGCCATATATTGCAGACTGATGGCGAGAAAGCCGATCGGCATGGGCAGATAGACCTTCCACAGCTTCGGCCCCCAGATGCTGTCTGAGACCCAGCCGGACTCCCAGGCCTCGTGCCAGAATTTAAAACTGAACCAGGTCAGCAACACACACAGGATCGCAGAAGCCGAATAGGCGAACAGGGCGAGCAGGAAACGTCCCCGGGGACCCAGCATGATCGGCACCAGCTCCACATTGACATGTCCCCGAGTCAGCAATACCCAGGGAGCCCCAAGAAAAGTCGAGGCCAACAGGGCATAGGTGACAAATTCAGTCTGCCAGGAGGTGGGGAGATTCAGAACAAAGCGGTTGAAAACCATGTGGCAGACTACCAGGACGGCGATCACCAACAGCAAGGCGGAGATATAACCGAGCAGCCTGGACAACCTTTCGACGAACCTGAGAAACATCCTCATCGCGGTTATCACCTTAAAAAAATAACATTGACCCTACGCCCATTCCCTTGATGGCGTAACGAAAAAAAGTAGGTTTTGCCCCCCTCCCATCCCCCCAACGGGGATGAGAGGGAAGCGATGGATTACTCCACCGACAGGGCCATATCGAGCAGCTCTTGACCGCCCTTGACGTTGTCCGCAAAATCCTTATAGCTCGATTTGTTCGCGACCTCGCGCCACATTGCAGCCTGTTCGGCGGTCATCTCAACCACCTTGACACCGGCCTTCTCGAAGGTATCGACCAGCTTCTTATCCGCGGCTTTTGCGGCTTCAGAGGCATACTGCTCCGCCATCCCGGCCGCCTTCATCAGCTCGGACTGCTGGGCGGGGGTCAGTTTGTTGAAGCTCTCCTTGGACATCAGGATCGGCTCATACATGAACCACAGGGCATTCTCGCCGGGGGTGGTCAGACATTTGACCTGCTCGTAGATCCGGTAGGAGACCAGTGACGAAGAGGAGGTGTTGGCACCGTCGAGCACTCCCGTCTGCAGACCGGAGTAGATTTCCGAAGACGGCATCGAGGTGATGGTCGCGCCCGCGGCTTCGAGCATCTGGTTGAAAGCCTTGCCCGCGGCACGGAACTTCATGCCTTTGACATCCTTGGGTTCGAGAATGCACTCACCCTTGGAGACGAAACCACCCGCCAGCCAGGTATCGGCCAGCACCATCACACCGGCCTCGTCCATCACCTGTTTGATCTTGCGCATATAGGGCGAGCTGTTCAGGCGAATGGCATGGTCGTGATTCTTCACCAGCCCCGGCATCAGGGTCAGGTTGAATTCCGGATGACGACCACCGGCATAGGAGAGGGGGAAGGCGGTGATATCGAGCTTGCCCTTGGTCATGGCCCCCCACTGCTCTTTCGGCTTGAACAGACTTTTGCCCGGATAGACCTTGATCTCCACACCGGTATCGTTGGCCGCCATGTGACGGGAGATCATCTGCACCATCTCGTCGCGAACGTCCCCTTTGCCGCCCGGCCATTGGTGGGATGCCTTGAGTTCTATCGCGGATGCCGAACTGCCGGCAGTCAGGATCCCTGCCGCAAGCAGCGCGGATGTGATTAGCTTTGGTAGTTGCATGGGTTGTACTCCTTGCTGATAGTGAGTTGTGATTATTGAATTTATCCCGTGAAACTCTGCCTTGAGTGGGTCTGCGCTGAACGCTCGAAACATCCTGCGAATTGTTGTATGGATGGCAGTTTACCCAGCGGTGTGAACCGTAGGAAGATAGACAAACGCTGATCGGCAAAGTCTGTTATGTTGAAGCCTCGCGGAATGAGCAGGGCTACTAAGTTATTGAAATCTTCCGCCGGACGGCCCTAATCTATAGTCCGTGGCAACCCCCCGTCAAGGCGTATTTGAATGATCTTCAGAACAACATGAATAACCAGAATCTCTATCAGCGTCTCGTTGGTAACCGCTTTTCCAAATTCCTGGACCGGCCCTTCCTGATGATGCCGGGCCAATCCCCACTGCGGTATTCGGATCTCGATTCCAAGACCGGACACCTGTCCAGCCGTCTGCTCGAGCTGGGTGTCAAACCCGGCGACCGGGTCATGGTACAGGTCGACAAATCTGCGCAATCGGTACTCCTCTACCTCGCCTGTCTGCGGGTTGGCGCCATCTACATCCCCTTGAACACGGCCTACACCGCGGCGGAAATCGCCTACTTTGCTGGGGACGCGGAACCGCAACTGTTCGTCTGCCGGCCCGCCAACCGGGAGGCTCTGCTGCCGACCGTAGCGCAGCTCGGTGTCCCGCACCTGTGGACACTCGGCCATGAAGCCGACGGTGATCTGCTCGAGGACCTGGATCGGTCAGATCCTTCTCCCCCGGTCGTGATGCGTTGCGGCGATGACATCGCCGCCATCCTCTATACCTCCGGTACCACGGGCCGTTCGAAGGGGGCCATGCTGACCCACGCCAACCTGCAGTCCAATGCCGAGGTACTGCACGACTACTGGCGCTGGGACGATGCCCGTGATGTGCTGCTCCACGCCCTGCCCGTGTTTCACGTACACGGCCTGTTCGTCGCCCTGCACTGCGCTCTGTTGGGTGGTTCGCCGGTGCACTTCCTGAGCCGATTCGACCCGGATAGTATCGTCGATCTGCTGCCTGACTCCACCGTCATGATGGGTGTGCCAACCTTCTACACCCGGCTGCTGGCGGATCAGCGATTCAACCGCCAACAGTGCCGCAACATGCGTCTGTTCATCTCCGGTTCCGCACCCCTGCTGGCGGAGACCCACCGGGAGTTCGAGAGCCGTACCGGTTTCCGTATACTCGAACGATACGGCATGACCGAGGCGGGGATGATTACCTCCAACCCCTACGACGGGGACCGGGTGGCCGGTACGGTGGGCTTTCCTCTTCCTGGGGTCTCAGTGCGCATCGCCGACGACCAGGGACGGGAGCTGCCCCGGGGCGAGACCGGAGTTCTGGAACTGCGCGGGCCCAATGTATTCAAGGGTTACTGGCGGATGCCGGAGAAGACCGCTGCGGAGTTCCGTGAAGATGGCTGGTTCATCTCTGGCGACAACGCCATCATGGACAACCAGGGACGGGTGAGTATCGTCGGGCGGGCCAAGGACCTGATCATCTCGGGAGGCTACAACATCTACCCCAAGGAGATCGAAAGCGAAATCGACGCGATCCCCGGTGTGCTGGAATCGGCGGTGGTCGGGGTGCCCCACCCGGATTTCGGCGAAGGGGTAGCCGCCATCGTGGTCAGCGACGGCAGCCGTGCCCTGCATGCCGACGACATCCTGGCCCCCCTGCAGGGCCGCTTGGCCCGTTTTAAACAACCCAAGCGGGTGGTGTTCGTCGAGGAGCTACCGCGCAACACCATGGGCAAAGTGCAGAAGGCCCGCTTGCGCGAAACCTACAAGGACAGCTTCACTACGTCATGACCCCCGAAGAACTCGAACAACGCATCCGTGATGGCATCCCCCTGGCGGCAAGCATGGATTTCCGGGTGCTCTCCCTCAGCGCCACCCATATTCGTGTCCGGGGTGGCGCTGAGGAAAACATCAACGTCCACGGCACCGGGTTTGCCGGTTCGCTGTATGCCATTGCCACCCTGGCCGCCTGGGGACTGGTGCGATCTCGCTTACCGGACGGCGCTGATCTGGTCATGGCGGAGGGATCCATTCGTTACCGCAAGCCGGTTACCGGCGATTTGATCGCCGAGTGCCGAATTGATGCGCCAACCTTTGAGACATTCCTGTCAACGCTGCAAACCAAGGGCAAGGCCCTGCTCGACGCGCACTGCGATCTACCGTGCCAATCAGGGATTGGCGCCCAGTTTGAGGCGCGCCTTCACGCGCGCCTGACCTGAATCCGATCCCGTTTCATACAGCGGAATCTATCTTGGAACGAATTGGGAATTATGCCGTATCACCTTATCATGCCGCTGAATCACCTCCACCTGAGGCGACGCAAAATCCTGCCCGATGTAGATCCCGGTGGCCTCAACCGGATTTTCACTAGCCACCATGTTGGTAAACGCGGTACTCCAGAAGCTGAAGTTCATCAATGCGAAATCCTGACTGTTCAGGCTGAAATTGAAACCGTCGTAACCAGGACCCGCATTGCCGTCGAAGTTGATAAAATCCCGGTATCCACCGAGGTCCTGAAACACATAGGTAGCATCGATCTGATTGGCTTCGAACCGAACATCCACCACACTGCCACTGGCCAGATCGGTCAGTGCCACCTGCCCACCCCAGGTGCCGTGAAATACAGCGCCAAAGTCGTTTCCCGTCCAACGTACGGACCAGTTATCCAAGCTGTCGTTGCTCCAGATGTAGTATCCCGCGGCATTGCTCGAAGCCGGGCCGGGCATGACTCCGAAATCAGCAGTCGTCGCACCGCTGTAAATGGGTATGGCGTTGAGCAGGGAACTGAAAGTCAGGGTTGTAGCGGCCAGAATAGATTTTGTGAGCGTCTTCATGGGTCTTCCCAAAGATGTGGTTTGTACGCCATGAGATGAAGCATCAATCTTGCCAAGCCACGCAATGTGCTGTGAGAAAAGGGATAATCCATTAAATCCCGGGAATAAA